>NZ_FRCS01000015.1 GCF_900143005.1 Cryptosporangium aurantiacum | reverse complement strand
CGGAAGATCCGCTCAAGCCCCAACCACGCGACCCGACTGGTCAACGCCGTCCAGACCCTCATCCTCGCCGGCTGAACCCAACTGAAAAGGGCTCACTGGTCAGTTCGACGGCCGCTCGAGTTGTTTCTCGATCGCGGTGGCTACGACCCGGAAGGCATCCTGCCGGAGCCCTTCCGGAAGTAGCTGCAGAGTGTGCGGGATCGCGGCGCCGCCGTCGCCGTAGTCATCGACTGTGCCGTTGGCGTGCCGGGCGATGTCCATGGTCACGTGGTTGAGCTCGTAGCGGCTGAACCACTTGTGCGTCTCATAGGTGTCGGGTCCGAGGCCCATATGGCCCACGCGGAAGTCTGACGGCACCCGGAACCCCTCTGGGGTCTTTGAGTGCGAGTGGAAGTAGCTGAGCATCAGCAGGTATTGGAGCTCGCGGTCTTCAAGGACGTTGATCCAGCCGTGGGTGAACAACTCGACCGGGAGAAGGAAGTGACCTTCTCGTTCGCCGGGAACCTCGTAGAGGTCGTTGGGTCCTACGGCGCGCTTACCGCTCTCGTTGTTCAGTAGAAAGCCAGCGTGCTTGTTCCGTGGCGCGGTGCCGTTGGGAAGCGAGACGAGATCGAGCCTGTGCATCAGGTCGATCGCGTTGTAGAGCTGCCGGGCCTTCTTGTTCGCCACGGTCATGAACCTGTTGCCGTTGTGGTCTGTCGCGTCCGTGGCGAGGAAGTCGGCCCAGCCGATCTCGTCGCCGGAGGCTTTGAGTGGACGCCGGTTTTCCGGCCGGGCACCTGTCTTGGTATGCGTCTGCGCCTCGAACAGCGCGATCAACTCCAGCCGAAGGCCGGCACCGCGTGGGGTCACCAATTGGGCGGATGGCGGTCGATCTTCCTTGGCAGGGAGTTTCCGGTCGGACCACTCCCCGGGTGCTGGGCTGGATCGAGCGACGAACGTGTCGCGGACGCGGACTGATCCAGACTTGGCCACCACGCTGTTGGTGCTGCTCGCTTGGCCCACCTTCATGAGGCTCGTCGTGGCCCGGCTGTGCGACTCCTCCGCGTCGTACAGCCGGCGAAGCCGGGTATCGAGGCGGGCGCGTTCCCTCGGCGACGGCGGCCTGCTGAGGTCGATCATGATCATGTCGATGACGCTCTCGGTCAACCGGGGACCTACCTCGAACGGGCTCTCGCCGGTGAGTTGTGTGGTTTCGTTCAGCACGTTTTGACCCGTCTGAGCGGCCATCTTCGCGTCTTCTTCTCAGCTTGCGACGACAGTCGGATCAAAACGTGGTTTCCACGGTACACGACAGTTTGGCGGTGGCCTTCGCCGTCGGTTTCATGGGATCACGGCCGAGCGGATACCCGCGACGGCCAGAGTCCCGGCAGCCAGCTTGGGCGACGTCATTCCCGCACCGCGGCGCAGGCTCACGCAGCATCGGTGCGGCCCCCGGGCGTTCACCCCGGGAGCCGCGGTGCGGATTCACCTACGCCTTACAGCAGGGAGAGTTCCGCATGTCTACAGTACGGCGAGCAGATCAGCAGACCGCGGCAACGCCGCCCGAGGAGCCGCGGCGGCTGCCGCTGCGGTGGGCCATCATCGCGATGGTCACGGCCGCGGCCGTGACCGTGACCTACGTCGCCGGTGGATCGGTGGCCGCAATTTCGGTCGGCACCGCAGTGCTCGCTGCGGCGCACCGGATCCTCGACTAAGCGGCGTGCGGCCCTCGTCCACCTTCAGGACGAGGGCCCGCCGTCCGAGTGAACCGGGGCTCGGCGATGCGGAACGCGCGACGCGCAGCTGCGCGGCCGAACTGTCACACACGCTCCGTACAGTGCCGCGCATGAGTCTCGCAGGGGTCAACCGTCCCGACGTACTCGAGGAGCTCGGCTCTTCGGTCGGCGCAACTGACCAGAGCCAGTCAGTTGCGCCCGGAGTCGGCGACAGGCCCATGACCGTCGAAGACGCCGTACATTACCTGGCCCGGCTGCGCCTTCGCCGAGCCGGAGGTAGTGCATCCGTCCACCAACCGATCGTGTTGCTTTGGGCCGCGGTGCGCGCGGCTGCGGGCGAGCCGAGACTCGTGCGATGGGACTCGGTCCGCACGGACCTCAGTAAGGCCATCGTGGCCCAACTCGACGGCGACAGTCGCGAGGCAAGCGCGGCATACCCCGTCCTAGCGCTCAAAGCATCGCCCTTGTGGGATCTCGAGGCTGCACACCAGGCGCCGCCCGCGCACGGCTCCGGCGCTGCTCGCTGGCTCAACGACCACAACCCGCAGTTCGGACTCTCCGCGTCGACTTACGCCCTGCTGGCGACCGACGCCGACGCGCTCGACCGATTCGCCCTGGCAGCCGTCGACAAGCTCGACGGCACCCGCGCCCAGCAGGTCCTCAACGCGTTCGGCATCACCGTCGCGAGGCCAGCGGACTCGTTGCCGCCGCCCCCTGTCGTCGGGCAAGCCTTTCCCGGTCGGCGGGCGATTGCCGCCGTCTGGGGAGGCAACTTCCAAGGCGGCATGGCCACCTTTCCTCGAGAGGCCGAACGGGTCGTCAACATCTTCAGCGACGACAACGGCCCGTACCCGGATCGCCGAGTCCCTGGCTCGGGGCGCATCGAGTACGTCGGGCAAGGCCAAGAAGGACCTCAGAAACTCTCTGCGCAGGGCAACGCGCTCATGGAGTGGACCCGGGCGGAAGGCAAGGCGGCGCGGTACTGGCACCGCCCGGTCGACGGACCCTTCACCTTCGAGCACTGGGTGACCATCGTTGGGCGGCACCGCGAGTGGCAGCGCGACCGCAACAACCAATGGCGCATCGTCTACGTGTACGACCTCGCGCCGGTCGGTTCGCCCCATCCCGAGGAATGGCCGATCGACGTAGCCGCTGAAGTTGCAAGCCGCAGCATCGACGACACGGTGCCGGCTGCACCTCCCGACACGACCGCCCTCGACGCACCGACGCGCGGTGACCTCTATCGCAATCTCACGGCGCGAGCGACCGCTCGCAGTGGACGCCCGGCCGGCGTACGGACCGCCACCGAGTACGCCCGTTCCGCCGCGGCCCGGGAGGCCGTGATCCTGCGGGCGTCCGGCTCGTGCGAAAACCCCGCGTGTACCGGGATGCCCTGCGACGTTCGTCCGGACGGAACCGCACTACTCGAGGTTGACCACGTCGAGGACCTGGCCAGAGGTGGCCCCGACGAGCCCGTCAACATGATTGCCCTCTGCCCGAACTGCCACGCGGCGAAGACGCGAGGCGCCAACCGAGCAGCGCTCCGCTCACGGCTGCGAGTAGTCGCGCGACGAGCCCACGCGGCAGCGCTTGAAGACGCCCAGTAAGTTCGAAAGGAGGATCTGCCTTGGCGCGGTGGAGAACTCTTGACCTGTTCGCTGGCCCTGGCGGGCTGACGCTGGGCTTCCAGCAAGCTGAGGTTGGTTTCGCACCCGCATTCGCAGTAGAGATCGAGTGGGCGGCTGCACGAACCGTCGAGCGCAACCTACATTGTCCTGTTCACAGGGGACCAATCGAGGAGATTAAAGAATTCGGCGACGTTGACATCATTGTCGGAGGACCGCCATTTCGAGGGTTCGAGTCGCTGGGCCGCGGCCGAGAAAATCCGAGCCGGTCATATACCAACTCCCTCTGGCGTCACTATCTGCGAGCCGTTCGACAGGTAAAACCTCAAGCGTTCGTTTTCGAGATCGCGCCTCCCTTTCTGCGTTCGGAGGAGTTTGGCGAGTTTCGGCAGCGAATGGCAGCGGACGACGTTCTTAAGTCCTACGCTTTTGCATCGGGTGTACTGGATGCTGCTGATTATGGAGTGCCCCAGCACCGGCGATGCGGAATTATCGTTGCTGTACGGGACGCCGACGAAGTGCCGTGGCCTCCGCCGCCCACTCACGGAGTCAACTCGCCGACCGGCGCGCCGTACGTGACTGTGCGGGACGCAATCGGGGGACTCCCTGAGTATCCCGAGCGCAGCGACATTAGTGTCGACCCCGACCGGAAGCAGAATCTGCACTTCGGTCGAAATCTGACAAGTGTTGCCGTAGAGAGGTATCGCGCTATCCCTCCCGGTGGTAACAGGTTTGACCTGGCTCGCAATCAACCCGATTTGCTACCGCGGTGCTGGCGAGGACGTCCTGCCGGGTCGGCGGATGCGATGGGCAGGCTCTGGTGGGATCGTCCCTCGTCAACCATTCGGACGGAATTCTTCAAGCCCGAGAAGGGCCGCTATCTTCACCCGGAGGCGAACAGACCAATCACGCATCGTGAGGCCGCGCTTTTGCAGTCGTTCCCGTCCGACTTCGAGTTCGAGGGAACTAAGATCCAGGTTGCCCGACAGATCGGGAATGCTGTTCCGCCCTGCCTTGGCGCAGCCATAGGGCGGTTTGTAGCCGCTCAACTGTAGGCCCGCGGGCACGTACTCCCGAGATTGCCTCTGCGGGATCAATGGGCATATGGTAGGGCCGGTATCGGGCGTCGAGCGAGGCGGTCCGCGCTGCGGAGGGTTAGCTCCATGCCTGCCTTCCCGTCCCCCTCCTCCGATGGCTAGTCGCCGCACAGTCCGGCGGAAACGGCACGGTACAAATGTATCACCTCATATTCTCGGGGGACCGCGTCTTCGTGGCGCTATTCTGTAGGCGCGCGACACGGTTTTGACATAGTCCGCGAGGAAGGACAGCACCCATCTTGCGACTGGCCGTTATTCTTGCTGTTCCGACCGCATCGCCGTCGCCCACTCCTTCGGTCTCGGCGTCCGTCACTCATCCCCAACTCTCGCCGACCCCCGCTGGCACCATTGTCCCGGTACCGTCGACGTTCGATGCCACACCCCTATTGTCTACGATTGTTCAGTCCGCGGCGGCCCTTGTCGCGATCATTGCAGGCCTACTGGTAGCGCGCCTGGTAGCTATAACGAGTGAGCAAGCCAGCTTGCAAAGAAGGCTTGACGAGTTGAAGGAACTGGAGGAACGTCAGTTCAGCGATCACCAAGCCGCAAGGAAAGGCTTAATAGATCGGGCTGGGGAAGACTTTGTCGATGAGATACTCGATGATTTCTTGGATAGCCTCGGAAAATTGGAGTTCGCCGAGGCGTACCAGAAGGTACTGCCGCCATTCGCCGCAGATGAGATGCTACCCTATTTCGAAGAATTGCAGGAGAAGAATGCTGGCGTGCTCGATGCCATTCGGAGGGCCAATCTCGAAGAAAGGCCGGAGGACTGGGAATCGGGGGGCAGGGATCGGTTCATCTCGTCGCTAGCGAACCATCGCAGTCGCGAGATCGCCGACCACTATCTGAATAAAATCGGGAAGATATGGCGCGACCGGGAGTCAAGCCTGAAGGGTATGTTTCCGTTTTCGCTGCCTCCGGTAAATATCGCCAAGCAAACCATTTTCCATCGGCAGGCTAAGGTGGCGGCGTTTCGCGATCTAGAGCGAACTGAAGTCGCAGCGGCGAGTGCTCTCGCTAGCACGCGCCTCCAGATTGAACAAGTTTCCCGGTCGCTGATAAGGCTTGGTCACCCGCGGGGCTTGCGGCTCGCGTTCACCTTCCTAGGGGCGATTGCGATATTCGGAATCGTAGTTCCGCTGATTCAGATCGCGCTGGGATCGAACTCGCTCCCTCCAGTAGGTCGGTGGGTATATACCGGTCTGTTTATGGCAAGTGTGGTCCTATTCTTCGCCTACCTGGCATGGGAAATGCGCAGGGCATGGACGCAGGCGGACTCGCTGGCCAAAAATGATTCGCGGCCTGCCGCCAAGCCTTCTGACTAACGATCGTCGGCAGCGGAGGGAAGTCAACGAGACTTGAGACGGGACGATCACTGCGCCAAGTAGGCAGTCACCGAGACGGAGAGATCGATCTAGTCAGCGGTCGATCAGGCGCATGCCGTCATGGCTTCGGACGGCGGGAGCGGTGTCGCTGTTGAGTGCATCGAGAAGCCGAATCGCAAACGCCGGATCGGACCGTTCCCTAATTGTCTTGGCGTCCCACCAATCGATGGCGGCAGTCTCGTCGCTTAGCGTTTCCGTGCCGGATACTCGGGCGGCGCGGAAGACCAGTGCGACGACTCCGAGGTTGAGGTTCTTGTATACGCCGGAGAGCCGTTCCGCCCGGATTTCGAGCCCGGTTTCCTCGCGGACCTCACGTGCGAGCCCTTCCGTGATCGACTCGTCGAGTTCGAGAATGCCGCCGGGCGGCTGCCACTTGCCATTGTCTCGACGCTGGATGACGAGCACGCGGTCCCGGTCATCGACGATCGCGGCGGCCACGCTGACCGAGTGGCGCGGAGTAGTCACGGCCGACCTCCCTGAGTGTCGAGGATGGCGAATGCTGCGGTGGCGTCGTCGTGTGCCTTGCCCCGCGGGTGGCGGTCTCCTCTCGGGTCGAGCGCTTCAGCGGTGCGAACGTCACTGATGACCGATGCCGGTCCGGCGGTCTGTGCTCGGTCGAGTAGTCCTGACCAGCCGTAGAGGCCGAATACGTCCACCGCGCGGGATGCTCCGTCGCTAAGAAGCGCCGCGCGGGTGAGTCGCTCCCGTCCGATGGTGGGCACGCTGCCCGTGACTGCGTGCTGGCCGGCCTCCGGGATCGCTGCGGCGAGCCAGTAGCCGCCGGGCTGGTTGCGGTATGGCCGCTGTGCCTCTACGAGCGCGAGTACCTGTGCGCGGTGCTCCGCGGTTCCGACGGGAGCGGTGCCAGCGGCAACCGCCTCACGTTCGCGTGCGCTGGTCTGGCGCAACCGGTGATCGGTGACCACCTCGACGACCCCGGCTCGATCAAGCACGAGCGGGCTATCGGATAGCACGAGCCAGTCGGCCCGGCCGGTGGTTGTGCGCAGCATGCACACGGTCGAGGACGGCGTGCCGGGATGGCTTAGGTCGCAGAGCCCTTGGTGGTCTGTCCTTATTTCGGCGATCGCAGTCGAGACGAGGTCGCAGAGGGTGTCTGCCGGACCCGCAGCGTGGGCCAGAGCAAGACGCGTGGCCAGGCGGCGGACGTACCAGGGCGTGCCATGCACACAGCCCGTCTCCAGTTCGGCCGGCGCGGTGACGCCGTCGAGGACGCAGACGAGTTCGGGCAGGGCCAGGACGTAGTCCTCGTTGACGACCCCGGGGGTGGGCTCTGTGGCGAAGCTGACCTGCATGTTCAGACCTCCCCGTCCACTGTCGGGTACTCGTCGGCCGTCGGGTCGTCCCAGTCGTATCGGAGCCGCCAGAGGTTGCCCGGCATCACGTGAAGTGCGACCTCAACCGGCCGGTCAGCGGCATCCCATGCGATGTGCGTGATGTCGATGACAGGTTGACCGCCGTCCAATTCCAGGAGGCTTGCTTCGTCATCGGTGGCCGTCCGAACGGTGACTTCCTCGGTGAATCGCACTGGTCCGTGTCCCAGTTCCGCAAGGCGGGTGTAGGAGCCGCCCCGACCTACGTTCCGGTTGAGGAGTTCGGTCCCCTCCGCGATGTCCCACGGGATGTAGGAGTCCGCCAGTTGCGTCGGCTCATCGTTCGCGAACAGGTGGCGACGTCGAACAAGAACCGGTGCGCCGGTCTCGATGCTCAGCACTGTCGCCACCGCGGCGGGGGCTGGCACCCGTCCGATCTCGACGTACTCGGTTCGCGGCGTCAGGCCGAGAGCCTTGATCTCGACGTCGCCGGCACCGGTTCCCTGGTTCCGCGCCGCATAGCGCTTCTTCGCGTCCCGCGTCACCTGGGGTACGCCGCGGATGAAGGTTCCGAAGCCGCGGCGGACTCGGACTAGCCCTTCGCTGCGAAGCAGGTTCATCGCCCGGTTGATCGTCTGCCGTGACACGCCGAGTTCGGCGGAGAGTTGCGGCTCGCTCGGTAGTGGCTGGTCAGCGGTGTAGGTGCCGTCGTGGATCCGTTCGCGTAGCAGCGCTGCAACCTGCTGGTACTGGGCCTTGGGGGGCTGGATGGCCGCCAACTGATTTCAACTCCCTGGATGTAGGTCATCCTCCACCGTTTGCCCAGCGTAGAGGGCAGCGAGTTGAAGTGGGGATATTGGAAGGGGATGGAGGACATCCTCCAACCCTCTTGCGCGTCGGTCAATGGGGATGGAGGATGCCCTACATCCCCTTCCGACGAGCAAGGAGCGGAACCGATGGAACTCGTGCACAGCACGCCCGCCGACGAATCCGACCGCGCGTCGCGCGATGCCGGATCGATCCCGGTCGAGACGGCCTGGATCGAGGCCGACCTCAACCTGATCGCGGCCACTCGGGTGCGGTTCGCCGCGGCCGACGGCCTGTACGGGTGGGAGGCGGCCTGATGACGCTCTCCCTGGCAGTGATCCTCGTTCTGACCGTGGTCGCGCTGTACTTCCTCGGCCGGACCACGGTCCTCACCGCACTGATCTGCATGGCGGCCGGTGTGGCTCTCGCGCCGACGCCGATGGGTCCGGTCTTGCTCATGGTTCCGCGGGCGCTGATCACGGCGCTCGGCGCCGGATTCTCGGCGGTGTTCTGATGACCACCCCGACGCGCCACGCGCACGCCGCCACGGATCGCTCGGCCGCCGAGCTCCGCACCAAACTCGCCGCCGAACGCGACCTCGACGCCATGTGGCGCGAAGACGCCCGTGCCCGGCGCGCTGGTGCCATTGAGCACCGCGACGCGCTCGCCGACGTCGAGGAGCGGGCCGCAGCTGCGAAGCGCGCCCGCCGTGAGCGGGCGACCGACGCCCGTGAAGCGGAGAGGCTCAACGCGCTGCACCGGCGGGCGACCCGTTCGGGGGAGCGGGCTCGGCTACGCGCTCGGATCCTCGGGTCGGCCGAGGTCCGTGCGCTGCGGGTGGCGAAGGTCCGCACGGTCACCCTCGCGGTCGGTATCCCGGTGCTCCTCGCGTTCGCCGCGTGGTCGACCACCGGCGTGCAGGCCGGCGTGGTCCGGCTGCTCAGCCTCGATCACGGGTCGGCGGCGTGGTGGGCGGCGTGGCTGGTCGAGCCGGCCGCGATCGCGGTAGTCGCCGGGATCATCGTCGGCCGCGCGGTACTCCGCTCGTCCGGTGGGAACACCGATTGGCGGGCTGCATTCGCTGAGTGCAGCTTCCTTGGCGGCTCGCTGGCGCTGAACGTCCTCGGTGGCTGGCCGGCCGGGTCCGGATGGGACGGGTTCGCCACGGCGCTGCCGCACGCGATCGGCCCCGCCGGTGCCGCCGCGACGGCATGGCTGATCGGCCTCTTCGACGGTTACGTGTCCGCCGCCCGCCCGTGGGACGGCGCCCCGCGCCTGGCCGACCTCACCGACGTCGACACCCTGACCGCCGCCGCGCGGGTCCCGGCCGCGGTGGTCCCCGAGACGGCCGAGGACCAGCCGATCGTGACGCCGCCCGCGCCCGTCGAGGCGCCCGCGGAGGACCGGACCGAGGACCAGCCTCACCCGGTCACCTCGGCGGCGCCGACGGTCCCCAAATCGGTCGCGGCGGTCCTCGACCTACCCACCGCGCCCATCCCCGAGCCGCTGTTCATCGTCCCTCCGAAGCGGGACGACGTGCCGCGACGCCCCGCACCGGTACCGGTGACCGCACCGCTGTTCACCGGTCCCGCCGGTCCTGACCTTCGTCCTCACGACGCCGCAGACGCCTACCCCGGCGACCGGCTCCCGGTCGACGTCGAGGACCAAGAGGACGCGTTCGAGGACGACGCGGAGGGCACCGACGTCTCCCCGGAACTCCTGGCGCTCGGCCGGTGGATCGCCGCGCAGTTCGCCCGCGATGACGTGCCGCTGACCCGCGCCAACCTCCTCGACGCCCTCCGCCGGTACGGCCGGGGCATCTCTACCGACCGCGCCACCGAACTCCTGCGGCAGCTCAAGCCCGCCGCGTGACCGCGATCCGCTCCCGTCCCCGGCCCGGCCGGGCGACCGCTCACGGCGGAACGGGAGCACGCACCGCCCATTGTCCCCTCGACCGAGGAGCCCGTCATGGCACAGCCCACCACCACCGACGCCCCGATCACCACCACCCACCCCTACGCCTACTGGGTCCATTACGGCTTCGTCGGTGGCGAGGGCTCCTGCGACTTCCGCCGGAGCGCCCCGATCCGCACCGCCGCTGACGTCCACGAGATCGCCGACCTGATCAGCGACAAGGTCGGCCAGACCGCGGTCGTCCGCTCCTGGCAGCAGTTCCCCACCGGCCACTGACCGGCAGCCCTCGCACCCGGTACCGGCCGGGCGACCGCTCACGACGGAGCGAGGGCACGGCACCACCCCATCCCCTTCTGCCTGTGGAGGCATCGCGTGAGCACCGACACCAACCCGCCGGCCACCGGGACCACCGAGGACGGCCGGCTCTACGACACCCACGGCAACCGCATCTACGACATGGACAACCCGGCCGACGCCGCAGCGTTCTTCGACACCAGCGACACCGAGGTCCGATACGAGCCGCGACACGAGGAGTTGCTGATTGGTGAGGCGTGCCGGCTGCTCGACGACACGGAGACCTACGCCGACGACGACGGATGGACCAGTCCGCGGGTCGCGCGCACCGACGGCGAGGCCGCCGCGCGGGTCCGTCTGGCCGGCGTGCACGCCGCGATTGCGACGGCGAGTGCCACCGATGCGCAGGCGTCGACGCTGGCGCTGCTCTCGGTCGACGTTGCCGACGGTTTCACCCGTCTCGCGGATGTGGCGGACCGGCAGTGCGCGGTCCTGGCCGAGCTCGCCCGGCACACCGAGGAGACCCGGCAGGCCGCCGCGGACCGGGCGGCGGCGCTGATCGACGCGGAGTACGCCGCGTCGACGTCCCGCGCCGGGTTCTACGCCCTCGCCGCGCTGGCCGTGACGGTGTGGGCCGCACTCGGCGGCCCGCGGCCGGGCTGGTCGTGGCTGCCGCAGGACGCGCTGCCTGGCTCGTTCACGGTCGTGGCCGGTCTCACCGCCGTGGCGCTGGCGGCGATCGGCGCGCTGATCACCGCGACCCGGTACGCCGAGGCCCGGCCCCGCTGGTCGGCCCGCCGCTGACCAGCCCGCCGAGTGCGCCGGGACGCGGCCACGACTTCCCAATCCCGTCCGCGTCCCGGCTCTCTCACCAGGGAGAGGAGTCCAGCATGACGGACATCATCGACCCGAACGGCGTGGATCCGGCCACCGCCGCGCCACCGGAGCCACCTGTGCCGCCGGTCGTCGAGCCGGAGCCGGTGCCGCCGCTGGTCTCCGATCTGCCGGTCGAGTCCAGCATCGACACTCAGTCGGCGCCCGTCGAGGCGTCGGCGGGTGGGCTGCCGGCATGGCAGACTCTCGCGCTGCTCGGCGGCATCGTCGCTCTGCTGACCGCTGCCGCGTATGCGGCGTTCGGCGTGAAGGGCGCTGCGGCATTGCTCATCGTCGCGGTGATGCTGTTCCTGGCCCGGATGCTCTGGCGCAGCCTGCGGGTGGTCGGGGCGCTGGTCGGCGGCGGTCTGCTTGCAGGTCTGCTGCGCAAGCTGCCCGGCCTGCGCGGGCTCACCGGCCGCGGCAGTGGTCGGCGCGGTGGTGCCGGTGGGGGCCGGTCGTCCCGGTTTGGGTCGCTTGGCGTGGGCCGGGGTCGCAGTTCCGGTCGCGGCGGGCGGCGCGCCGCCGGTGGTGGCCGGTCCGGCGGTCGCGGTGGTGGTCTCGGGGCGGCGCTGCGGGGTCTGGGACGTCGCGGCGCCGGTGGCGCGGGACGCCGTAGTGCCGGGACTGGTGGCCGGAGCTCCGGCGGTCGGGGCCGGAGCGCGTCCGGGCGCGGTGGCGGGTTCCCGCCGCGGGCCGGTGGGATGGGCCTCCGGCGTCGCGGTGGTGGTCCGCGCGGCGGCGGATCGGGCGTTGGCGGTGGTCGGGGCCGGAGTGGTCGCGGCAGCGCGGGCGCTGGGAGCGGTTCGACCGGTGGTGGCCGGGCGGCGCGGCGCGGCCGGGCCGGGCGGGCGCTGCGGGGTCTGGGGCGTGGCCTGATGTCCGGGCCGCGGGCTGTGGGCCGGGGTCTGCGCCGGGCCGGGCGGTCGCTGTGGCGTCGCGGCCGGACGGTGCCGCGGCGGCTGGCTCGCCTCGGTGGGCGGGCCGCGCGTGGGCTTGGCCGGGGCGTGGCCGCGTCGTGGCGGGCCAGCCGCGGGAACGGTCCGCGGGCGGCGTGGCAGGCCGCACGTGCGAACGTCGGGCGGGGGTTCCGGTCGATCCTGGTGGCCGCCGGTGCGGTGGTCATGACCGGGGTTCGCCGGGTGGGCCGGTTCGTCCGCGAGATGGCGGTCCGGGCCGGCCGGGCGATCTGGGACCGGATCACGCGTCTCGGCGCCGCGATCCGGGACCGGGCACGCCGCCTCGGCCGCACGGTCCGTGCGTGGGCTGTCCGGCATCTGCGGCGCGCGGCGTCGTGGGCGCGGCAGCTGGTAACCGGATGGGCCGGATCGTTCTGGAACTGGTTCCGTACCCGCATCCTGCGCCGCCCAGCACGGCCCGACGCGGGCTCGACGTCCGGATCGGCGGGTGACCCAGGCGGCGGGCCCGGTGGCTCCTCGACCGGCGGCACGATGGGCGACGGTTCGACGTCGAGCCGACCGACGCCGGCCGCGAACCCTTGGCCGACCGGGACACCGGCCGACCCGATCGGCGTTCCGGCCGACCTGCCGGAGCTCGCGGCCTACCTCGACACCGGCGTCGAGCACGCCAACTTGGTGGCCGCCCGCGGTGCCCGGCTCGACGCGTGCGCCAACTCCGACCTGCGGCTGACCCCTCGGCTGCGGGCCGCGATCGCCGACGCCTCCGACGCCTGCCACCTCGCCGCCGACGCGGTCAACGCACTGCCCGCCGCGCTTCGCGCTGACCTCGACGTCTGACCAGAAAGGAGGGCGCATCTCATGGCGATCACCCCCGATGACCTGTCCCGCGAGGAATGGGACGTCATCGCCCACGCCGCCGCGATGGGCGGATGGCTCACCGTCGGCTACTTCGAATCCGAGCGGGCCTACGGCCGGGACTTTCCCGGGCGACTCGAGGGATCGGTCTTCACCCTGGTCACCGGCGGTGGTCCCGACCGGTACGCGCTGACCGAAGCCGGTTGGACGCTCACCGACGAGATGGCCAAGCACCCCGCGGGCGCACCGGGTCACGTGCGGCACGTCTGCCCGGAGTGCGACGAACCGGTCGAGCACATTCCGCCGGACAGCGCTGGCACCGGCGCTCTCGCAGGCGGCGACCCGGCCCGGCAGGAGTGGTCGCACCTCGACGGCGAACCGCTCTGCCCGGTCGTCACCGACACCGGCTACCAGCCGGCCCTACCCACCCGCATCGACCCCCCGTCCCCCTCAACCAGCACCAACCCGACTGACACCGCTCCGACCGGCACCACCGCATCGACCAGCACCGCCCCGTCCCCGTCGAGCACCACCCTCACGAAGGAGGCACCCATGACCGCTGCCGCAAGCGAGCCGCAGGACATGCAGGAACTGGCCGCGTACCTCGACACCGGCGTCGAGGAGGCCGAGGCGCTCAACGAGCGCGCCCGCCGGCTGCAGGAGATCGCCGAGTCCGATCTGCGGCTGACCCCGCGGTTGACGACGGCGATCCAGCAGGCCGAGACCGCCTGCAAGCTCGCCGCCGAGGCGGTCGGCGAGCTGCCCGGCGTCCTGCGTTCCGACCTCGACGTCTGATCCATCCCACCCGATCCGGTGACCGGCCCCGCGCTCCTCGCGCGGGGACCGGGGCCGGTCACCCCGGCACGGGGAGAGGAGAGAGCAATGACCAGCTCCAACGGCAACGGTCAGTCGCCCCGCAACGGCCCTTACCTCGACTGGTCGGCCGGCTCCGGCGGACCGGGCTGGACCACCGCGGTCGGCACCGTCTCGACCGGCGTGTTCGGTGTCGCCGCCGCGCTCGGCGACATGGCCCCGTGGTGGGCGACCGCCGCCGGAACCGTGCTCGGCGCGGTCTCGGCCGGAGTCGCGTGGATGGACGGCGACCCGGTCCGGGACCGCGTGCTGCGACTGTCCAAGTGGACGTGCAGCGGGTCGTGGATCGCCTACGCCGCCACCGGGGATGCGTGGCGGCACGGGTGGGCGCCGTGGGTGACCCTCGGCGTCGGCGGCCTCGTGGTCGGCGCGCTCGCGTCGGCGTTCGAGCGGCGCCGCCCGGCTGGCCCCGCCGACCGGGCGCAGGTCCGCGCCGCCGTATCGGTCAGCGTCTCGGGGCTGGTCGAGGAGTGGCGCGAGCGGCTCCGGGTGGTGTGCCGGGTCGCGCTGCCGCCCGGCGCGATCCGCGTGGTCCTGTGGGCCAACGGCTACGGCTACGACGTCCACGCCGACCTGTCCTCGACCCGCTACACCTGGCGCGGCCTCAAGCCCCACGAGGACGCCCTGGCGGGTAACGCCCGGCTGGACAATGGCGGCGGGGTCGAGGTCACCGCGGGCGCGCACCGAGGCGCGGCGATCCTGCGGGTGTGCGCACGGGACGCGATGGCCGAAGAGCGGCTCTACCCGCTCGACGACCTCGCCGAGGTACGCACCATCAACGATCCGGTGCGTTTCGGCTTCCACCGCGACGGCTCCCGCGCTGAGGCGGTCATCCGCTACGCCCGCGTGATCCTGTGCGGCCCGCAGGACGCTGGAAAGTCCAACGAGCTGCAGGTACTCAACGCCGAGATCAACAAGTGCGGCGACGCGCTGATCCGGATCATCGACCTGTCCGGCGGATCGCTGGCCTGGCCGTGGATCCGCCCGTGGGTCGAGGGCCGGGCGTCCAAGCCCGGCGTGGACTGGATTGCCCCGACCGCCGAAGAGGCGGTGTTGCTGATGGAGGACACCGTGGGGGAGTCCAAGCGCCGTAAGCGTGACCTGCAGCACCTGATGATCGATGACGACAAGATCGCCGTCTCCGCGGAGGTACCGGAGATTTTCGTCGTGATCGACGAGGGCGCCGAGGTCAGCGGCCAAGCCAACTCCTCGGCGGCGAAGAAGGCCAAGGCCTTGATCGACGAACTGCGCCGGATCGGCCGGTCGGCCGGGATCAACGTCATCCAATGCTCGCTACGGCCGACTTCGGACATGACCGGCGGCGCAGCGGTCAAGAAGCTGTCCGGGATCCGCGCGCTCATGACCAGCCCGGACGCCAAAGAAGAAGGTGCCGCGCTGTTCGGTGGTGGTAAGTACCTCCCTGAGGACGCACCGTATGTCGGCTGCGGCTGGCTGGCCCGGGAGCGCGTCAGCGAGGGCCGCCCGTTCCGCGGGGAGCGGATCACCCCGGCCATCATCGACGCCCTCACGGTGGCGACCGCAGACCGGCGACCGGAGCCGTACTCGTCGCCGAACTACGCCGGGCGGTGGGAGCGCATCGGCATCACTCCGCCCAGCGCCGCCACCGCGGCGGCACCGGATCCGGCCGCGGGCCGGACGGCGACGGCGACCGCCGAGCGGCCCGCCGGTGGCGACCGGCCAGAGCGGGAGACCGGGGACATCGGCGACCGCCTCGCCGAGCTGCAGCGCCGCCGTGCCGAGCGCAAGACGTTCGACCGGATCGCCGACCTGTTCGACACCACCGAGGCACCCGACCCCACGCCGCGGCCGGACTGGCGAACCCGCCTGGTTGAGCTCCTCCGCGCTGCCGGAGAGGAGGGCTTGAGCGTCCGCGGCGCAGTCGCCGCGCTCAATGGCGAGGGCTACTCGATCGGCAAGACGGTCGTGCACGAGTGGCTGCAGAAGAACGCCCGCAGCGGTCCGACCGGCTACACCCTCCGACCCGACACATAACCCACCGTCACCGACCGCGGGGCCGGGTGTCCGCCTCGTGTCCGCTCCCGTCGGCACACCCCCGAATCACCGTCTCAGAGCGTCCGTCCGGGCCTTGATCCTCGGCGGACAGGGCGGACGGACATCCGGACGGACAGGGGGCGGACGGACACCTGGACACCCGGGGCGGACACCCCAACCGGACACCCCCGGCCGACACGAAGCGTAACCAGATAGCTCGCTGAAATACCCGAATCATTCCTTCGCACGGAGAGGCGCTACCGCCATGCCCGAAGCCGCTCTGGCCACCTCGTTCGCGTTACTCGCCGCTACCTCGACCGACACCGGCGGCGCCGCCCTGGCCCGCTTGATCGTGCTGGCGTTCGTCGTCGGGATCGTCGCCTGGTTCGGCTGGCGGATCTCGCTGCGCAAGAACCCCTACACCGCCTGCCGGTCCTGCAAGGGCCAGGGCATGAAGCACGGCCGGATCTACCGCCATGCCATGCGCCACTGCGGCGGGTGCAGCGGCTCCGGTCACGTCCTGCGCCTCGGCGCCCGCCACCGCTAACCCCCGGTCGCCCCGCCGCGGCCCCCGCTCCCCAAATTCCCGTTCCGGAACCCGCTTGGAGGCCCCGATGCCTACCGCCACCGCCGGCTACGTCGTGCACTGCCGCCCCTGCGAATGGCTCTCCACCGACCAGCCCACACCGCAGGCCGCGGACGACCTCGCCGGCACCCACGACGACACCCTCCACCCCGGCCACCGGCCGATCGCCACCGTGATCGCGCTGCCCGCCGGTGTCCTGCGCCTCCCGATCCCACACACCGGCCAGCCGCTCGCCGTGGCCGCCTGACCTGCCAAACCTCCACCCCACCTTTTAGTGAAGGGAACGGTCGTCATGACCGAGCACATCACCACTCCCACCACTCCTCCCGAATGGATGTGGGGCAGCCGCGCGCTCGCCCCGACAGCCGAACTGTTCGCCGTGGCGACCGCCGTGATCGACGTCGCGGCGTGGCTCGACCGGCATGACACCCGGCCGCCGATCGAGCGGAAGACCTTGCGCGTCCTCAAGGTCGCCGAGGAGACCGGGGAGGCGGTCGCCGCGTGGATCGGCGTCACCGGCCAGAACCCACGCAAGGGCGTCACCGCCACCCGCCGTGACGTGGCGCGTGAGCTGTCCGACGTCGCGTTCTCCGCGCTGACCGCCTTGCACAGCCTCGACGAGGACCTGCGCGGGCCGGAGCGCTGCGCGTGCGACCCGGTGGACGCGCTAGCGGAGGCCTACCAAGCGTGGCGCTGGATCAACGGCCACACCGAGACCGCTACGCCGCTGCCCGATCCGGACGTCACCGACTGGCTGCTCGACACGGTGGCCACCGCGGGTCACGCCGCCGCGGCGCTGCTCTACCCCGAGCCCGACCGCCTCATCGACGCCGCCGGCTACCTCGCCGGAGTGGTGACCTGCGCCTGCCTCGGCATCGCCGCTCTCGGCATCGACCCCAACACCCAACTCGCCGAGACCGCCCGCGCCGTCGCCGCGCGCATCGACGCGCCCGGCGCCTGACCCGCCCAACCGCCTGTCCAAACCGGCACCACTCCTGGAGGAAAACCGTCATGGCTAACGAGACCGTGATCACCCTGGTCGGCAACCTCGTCGACGACCCCGAACTGCGCTTCACCCCGTCCGGGGCACCGGTGGCGAAGTTCCGCATCGCATCTACTCCGCGGACCTACGACCGGACCACGAACGAGTGGAAGGACGGCGAGGGCCTGTTCCTGACCTGCAACGTCTGGCGGCAGATGGGCGAGAACGCCGCCGAGACGCTGCAGCGCGGAACCCGGGTGATCGTGCAGGGCCGCCTCAAGCAGCGCTCCTACGAGACCAAGGAAGGCGAGAAGCGCACCGTCTACGAGGTCGACGTGGACGAGGTCGGCCCGTCGCTGCGTTTCGCGACCGCCCGGGTCAACAAGGCCGCCCGCAGCGCCACCACCGAGACGCCGGCCGCGGCGGTGGACCCGGCCGCGGACCCGTGGTCGACCCCCGCGACCGCGGACACCGGCGAGATCCCGTTCTGAGCCCTGCCGGTGGACCGGTCCGCGCACCTGCGGCCGGGCCGGTCCACCGCGCACCCCCGCGTCTGTACTCCGTGATCGGCTGCCAGGGAGGTAACCGCCGTGACCCGCACGATCCCGACACCTCAGGCCGGTCTGTTCGACCCCGAGCCCCTCACCGCCCTCACCCCACCGACCCGGCTCCCGGCCGGTCCCCGGGACGTGCTGCCGCGCCCGGTTCAGCACGGGGAGCAGGGCGCGTTGCTCGAGCCGCCGGTCGAGCCGGAACCGCCGTCGCTGCCCTACCGGGCGGCCGATCCGGCGCCGCTCTCGGCCGCGCTGGTCGGCGACCGTTACGACTGGTTGGCCGCGGTGCTGCCCGATCCGGCGCCGGTGTGGTGCACCGCCCACCGCGCCGTGATGCGGCGGGTCGGGGCGGCGCGGTTGCTCTACGCCTGCGACCGGTGCACCGCCGAACGCCCCGACTCCTCGGCGGGGGTGGCGGCGTGAGGATCCTCGTCACCGGCTCCCGGACCTGGCGCGATCCCGTGGGGATCGCCGCCGCGCTCGATGCGGCGACTGTCGACCACCCCGGCCGGCACGTGCTGGTCCACGGCGCCGCGGCCGGAGCCGACCGGGCCGCCGCAGCGCACGCGACCCGCCGCGGTTGGCTGGTCGAGGCGTATCCGGCGGACTGGCGCAGCTGCGCGGAGTCCTGTCAGCCCGGTCACCGGCGCACCAACGCCCGCGGTGAGTACTGCCCGACCGCCGGACACCGACGGAACGCCGCGATGGTCGCCGCGGGCGCCGATCTGTGCGTGGCGTTCATCCGCAACGGCTCACCGGGGGCGACCGGCTGCGCGGCGCTGGCCGAGGACGCCGGAATCCCCGTCGAGCGGCACCGGAAGGACGACCGATGACCAGCACCTACACCCGCCGACACGGCGGCCACACCTCGACCATCTACGCCCCCCGCGCCGGATCTCCGCTCGATCTGTCCGCGGTGCGGGCGGACCTGGCGAATCCGGTGCTCGGGTTGGACGTCGAGACCCGCGCGATCCTCGACGGCGGCCCCGGGCACTTCGGGCCGGACGCCGGGGTCCGCCTCGTGCAACTCGCCTCGCCCACGACGGCGTGGGTCTTCGACCCGACCGACGACCACCAGTACGCGCTAGTGGCCGACATACTGTCCAACCCGGACCGCCGGTTTGTCACCTTCACCCCCTATGACGTGCTGGCGGTGTGGTCGGCGTTCGGAATCGCGCTCGGTCAGCGGGTGGTGGATGCCCACCTGTTGTCGAAGTTGATCGAGCCGGACGAACGCTCCGGACACAAGCTGAAGGGACTCACCGCCCGATACCTCGATAGCGGCCTAGTCGAGGCCGAGACGGCTTTGCAGATCCGGGCGCAGACCCTCGCCCCGGTCGGGCAGCGCGCCGCGGACGCGGCGATGCAGTGGGCGTGGAACCACCTTCCGGCCGACGACCCGTCCTACGTGGTCTACGCCGGCATGGACGCGATCTACGTCCGCCGCCTCCTCCCGGTACTGCTGCAGCTGTGCGCGCCGTTCGCCCACCTCGTGGCCGTCGAACAGTGGCTGGCCGCGCAGGCGGTCGGCATCACCATCCGCGGTCTGGCCCTCGACGCCGACTACACCCGCGCCCTCCTCGGCGAGATCGCGACCGAACACGCCACAGCGAGCGCCGCGATCCGCGACGGTCTCGGCTTTCCGGCCGGCTCTCCGCGGTTCGCCGAGTGGCTCGAAGGCCAAGGAGTGGACGGGCCGCGGACCGACACCGGCCGCCTGCAGGTCACCAAAGAGACCCTCAAGGCCCTCGTGACCGCGGTCGACGCGGGCACGCTGCGCCTCGACCCCGAGGCGACGGCGTTGCTGCGCGCCCGCCAGCGGGTGTCCGCGACGTCGAACGCGATGGCCAACCTGCGGTCGTTCCTCACCCACGCCGACGCGGCCGGCCGGGTGCATCCGGCGGTGAATACGCTCCGCGCCCGCACCGGGCGCATGAGCATCACCGGCCCGGCGCTGCAGACGCTGAAAAAGACAGACACGCGCCTTCGGCACTCATTCCGAGCCGACCCCGGACACACCCTCGTGAGCTGCGACTTCAAGGCCGTTGAGGTCCGGGTCGCCGCCGCGCTCTCCCGGGATCGGGCGCTGTGGCGGGTGATCGAGTCCGGCGTCGATATCCACGACGCCACCGCCGCCCTCATGTTCGGGACGCCGTTCACCCCGACACAGCGCACCCTGTCCAAGCGGGCCACGTTCGGCACCATCTACGGCGGCGGCGTCCGCGCCCTCGCGGCACAGACCGGCGTTCCCGAGCACGTGGCCGCGGACGTGATCGACCGGTGGCGGAGCACCTACCCGCAGGTCATCGCCTACGGCAAACGCATCAGCTACGACCCGATTGTGGTCACCGGCTCCGGCCGCCGGATCCCCGCTGACCCGGCGCGGTCCTACGCCAATTCCAACTACTCGATCCAGTCGACCGCGAGGGACTTGCTGGTCGCCGCGGTCTACGAACTCGTCGTCACCCACCGCCTCGACCCCGCCGCGCTGTGGCTGTTCGTCCATGACGAGGTGATCCTGCACGTCCGCACCGCCGACGCCGAAGACGTCCGACGGCTGGTCGCGCAGGTCATGACCAGCACCTACCGCGGCGTGCCGATCGAGGCGGACGCGGAGATCCTCGGCACCCACTGGGGCCGCCTCGACACCGAGGTCGCGGGGGTGGCGGCATGACGGCGCTACACCTGACGGTCGGGCCGCCCGGGTCGGGCAAGTCCACCTGGGCACGTGCATGGGTCGATCAAGCCCGCGCCACAGGAGCACCCGCGGCGCGGATCAACCGCGACGACCTGCGCGTGATGATGTACGGGCGGCTCACCGGCGTCCCCGAGGACCACGTCACCGCCGTGGTTCACGCCGCGGTCCGGGCGCTCCTCGCGCTTGGTGTGGACGTCGTGTGCGACAACACCAACCTCCGCCGTCAGCACCGCCAGGCCCTCGCCGAGATCGGACAGTCGGTAGACGCGCAGGTGGTCGAGCACCGCGAGTTCCTCGACGTCCCGCTGACCGACTGCGTCCGCCGTGACCTCGCCCGCGGTGTGAGCCGGGTCGGGATAGCCGAGATCACGCGTCTGATGAACGAGGCGGAACTCTGATGACGGCCCCCGATCCGATGCTCACCGGGGCATTCTCGAACGCCGCCCGGGGCTGGCCGGTGTTCTTCCTCGGACAGTCCAAGCGCCCGGTGAACAACTGCCCAGCCTGCGACGACGCCGACCCCGACCACGACCCCGCGGCCTGCAACTGCCTGTGCTGCCACTCCTTCTACGCCGCCACGCTCGACCCGGACCGTATCCGGGCCATGCACACGACGATCCCGGGCGGTCTACTCGCCATCGCCACCGGTGCCGTCTCCGGTCTCGTGGTCGTGGACATCGACCCGCGTAACGGCGGCGCGCTCGACCCGGCCCTGATGACCCCGACGTACGCGGTGGCCAGCGGGGGAGGCGGCTGGCACCTGTACTACCGCCACCCCGGCGGCCGGATCCCGTCCCGGCGACTCGACGGCCGGCCCGGTGTAGACATCAAGGCCGACGGCGGATACGTCGTGGCCCCGCCCTCGATCCACCCGGCCACCGGTCAGCCGTACCGGCAGGCTGGGGACCGGCCGGTGAATGAGATGCGCCCCCCGCTGCTGGCGTCCTGCCGCGCAGCTGCGGGCGTCGCCGCCGCACCCGATCCGCGCCCGACCCCGACGACGCACGGGGGGCGCATCTCATCCCCGCCCGCGCTGCTCGCCGCGCATCTGGCGGCGGTCGAGAACGCCCCACCCGGCCGGCGTCGCACCACCCTCTACGGCGCCGCCCGCGGCGTCGCCCGGATGGTCGCCGCGAACGCGATCAGCCACGCCGAGGCCATCGACGCCCTCACCGCCGTAGGCCATGCGGTCGGTCAGCCCGAACGGGACGCACGGGCCGCGATCGTCGGCGGGTTCCGCGCTGAAGGAGTGGCGATATGAACGCGCCGCTCGCCCCCGCTGGCTACGTCTTCTACCTCGGTGCTCCGGCCCCGGGGTGGCTGGCCAAACCCGAGGTCAACGCCGAACAGGCGCCGCTGATGGTCTCCGACCGGCGACTGCGGGTCTACAAGACACTGCCCCGCGCCCGGGTGCCGTGGGTGCTGGACTCCGGCGGCTTCTCCGAGCTCAAAGAGTTCGGCACGTGGACCGTCACCCCGGCCGAGTACGCCGCCCGGGCACGCCGCTACCAGGAGGAGATCGGGCAACTGGCGTGGGCCGCGCCGCAGGACTGGATGTGCGAACAAGCCATCATCGACGGCGGCCAGTTCGGGCCGCAGCGCTTCGTCGGCACCCACCTCTCGGTGCCCGAACACCACCTCCGCACCGTGGTCAACGCCGTCGAGCTGAGCATGCTCGCGCCGGACGTCCGGTGGCTGCGCATCGTGCAGGGCGACACCCCCGAGGACTACGAACGCTGCGACGACCTCTACCTCCAACACGGCATCGACCTGCGGAAAGAACCCCTCGTCGGGGTCGGATCGGTCTGCCGCCGCCAAGGGACCGGCGAAGGACACGCGATCTTCACCGCCCTGCGAGCCCGGGGCCTGACCCGGTTGCACGGCTTCGGCGTCAAAACCCTCGGACTGCGCAACTACGACGACCCGTGGGCCAGCACCGACTCGATGGCGTGGGCCTTCACCGCCCGCCGGCTCCGCCGTCCCGCGCTCCCCGAGTGCGTCCGCGCGGGCCGGCACAAGAACTGCGCCAACTGCCTGCGCTACGCCCTGACCTGGCGACGCCGCCTCCTCAACGCACTGCTCCCCGAACCGAGCCACCGGGAGGCAGCATGACCACCGACCCCGTACCGCAGATGCGCGACGGCGAGCCTGCCGAGGGCGCCGCGGTGCTCGATCAGGTCGCCGCGTTCATCGCCCGGTTCGTCGCCTTCCCCAGCCCGCACGCGCTCACCGCCGTCACGCTATGGGCCGCACACACCCACGCCATCGACGCGTTCTACGTCACCCCGCGCCTCGTGCTCGACTCAGCCGAACCGCAGTCGGGCAAAACCCGGGTGCTCGAACTCCTCGCGCTGCTCTGCCGCGACCCGGAAATGACCATCTCCGCGACCGTCCCGGCGATCTTCCGCATGCTCGTCGAGAAGCCCTACAGCCTCCTGTTCGACGAGGTCGACGCGATCTTCAACCCGCGCAACGGCGGCAACTACGAAGACCTCCGCGCGCTGCTCAACGCCGGCTACAAACGCGGCGCCGCCATCGCCCGCTGCGTCGGCGACGCCTCAAAGATGCAGGTCCAAAGGTTCAAGGTGTTCGCCCCCGTCGCGCTCGCCGGACTGGCCGGGAACATGCCCGACACCATCACCACACGCGCGATCACCGTGCACATGCGCAAGCGACGCCACGACCAGGAAGTCGAGTCCTTCTACACCCGCGACGCCGAACCCGAAGCCGCTCCCATCCGCCAGGCCCTCGCCCGCTGGATCGGCGAACGCACCGACGCTCTCGCAGCTGCGCGCCCGACCATGCCGGCCGGCGTGGTCGACCGGCACGCCGAAATCTGGGAAGCCCTCCTCGCAGTCGCCGACGCCGCCGGAGGCCCCTGGCCCGGCCGTGCCCGCGACGCCTGCGCGTACTTCGTCCTGACCACTCGACCCGGCGAACTGAGCTTCGGTGTCCGCCTCCTCACCGACCTCGACGCCCTGTTCGCCGAGCGGCTGACCGACCGGCTATCCACCACCGAGATCCTCAAGCACCTCCTCGCCCTCGACGACGCCCCCTGGCCCGACCTCGGGAAGGGCAAGGCCCTCGACGCCCGCAGGCTGTCCCGGGAGCTCTCCCGCTACGACATCAAACCGGTGCCGTTCCGGCACCCGGTCACCGATGAGGTCCTCAAGGGCTACGTCACCTACCCCACCGACGTCCAAAGCGGCCTCAACGACGCTTGGAGTCGCTACCTGCGGCGGCCGGACCCGAATTCCTCGGTTACAGCGGTTACCGCGGTTACAACGCAGGTCAGCGACGTAACCGCAAACCAGCCTGTAACCGCAACAGCGGTTACAACCACCCCCAACGCCGAGGGTGTAACCGATGTTGCGGTTACAGCCCCTCCATCGGTTACGCCCCTGACCAGCAACGTAACCGACGTAACCGCTGTAACCGCTAAATGTGGTGATGCCGCATGACCCGCCGCCCCGCCAGCCGGCGCGGGCACTCGGAACCGGCCCGGTCAAACCCTCTGTGCGCGTTCGGCGGTACCCGAGACACCGACCCCCGATCGACAGGGCCGCAGACGCGCGCACAGCGGCCCGCCAGAGCGGCCCCACCGCCCGGTTCACCCGCGCATCTCGTCACCCCAATCCCCGTCCGGAAGGAGCCCACCGTGACCACCAAGCCCGCAGGCGGCCGAACCAAGTTGACGGTCGCCGAGCTCTGCGAAGAACTCGACGTCAACCGGTCGACCTTCTACGAATGGCGAGCCAAGGGACGGGCGCCCCGCTGCATCCGCCTCCCCAACGGAGAGCTACGGATCCGCCGGGCAGACCTCGAAGCGTGGCTCGACCGCCTCGCCGACGACGAGGCGGCCTGAGTGGAGACGACCTACGACGTCCGGATCTGGAAGACCCTCGTCCGTAAGGGCAAGCGCAAGACGACCTACTGGGTTCGCTGGATCGTGGCCGGCCGCGAGAGGTGGGAACCGTTCACGACCAAGGGTCTGGCCGAGAGCTTCCGCTCCGAACTCCTCGCCGCGGCCCGCAAGGGCGAGGCGTTCAACGTGGCCACCGGCCTCCCCGTGTCGATGGAACGGGCGACCAAGCTCGACGCGGCCTGGTACGACTTCGCGTCCTCCTACGTAGACACGAAGTGGAAGCGCAGCGCCGGGACCACCCGCCGGACGAACGCCGAAGCGCTGACGACCGTCACCGAGGCGATGCTGACGACCTCGCGCGGACGGCCGGACGGCCGGGTCCTGCGGTCGGCGCTGACCCGGTGGGCCTTCAACACCGCCCGGCGCGACACAGCCGAACGGCCGGCCGAGATCGAGGCGGCTCTCCGGTGGGTCAGCACGCACAGCCGGCCGGTAGCCGCACTGGCAGAACCCAAGGTGCTCCGCGGCGTGCTCGACGCGATCACGCACAAGGTCGACGGGGGAACCGCCGCGCCGTCGGTGGCCAACCGCAAGCGAATCGTGCTGAACGCGGCGATCAACCACGCGATCGAGGAGGGGTTGCTGACCGAGAACCCCATCCCGGCCCTGAAATGGACACCGCCGACAAAGTCGATCCGGCCCGTCGACCGCCGCAGCGTGCCCAACCCCGTGCAGGCGCGCACCCTCCTCGCCGCGGTCCGAGCGCAGCAACCGAGCGGCCCGCGGCTGGTCGCATTCTTCGGCTGCATCTACTTCGCGGCACTGCGACCGGAAGAGGTAGTCGCCCTGGCCAAGCCCAACCTCGCGATCCCGGCCGACGGGTGGGGCATGTTCTACCTCGACGGGGCCGCGCCGCACGCCGGGCGGGACTGGACCGACAGCGGCAACGAACGAGACGACCGCAGGCAGCTCAAACACCGCGACGTCGGCGACACACGCCCCGTGCCGTGCCCACCAGAGCTGACCGCCCTCTTGAACGAGCACATCGCCGAGTTCGGCTTCGGACCGGATGGCCGGCTGCTCAGCGGCGTGCGGGGCGGCGTGCTCGCGAAAATCACTATCGGCCGATCCTGGGAACGCGCCCGGCTCGACGCGTTCACCCCCGAAGTCGCAGCCTCACCGCTCGCGGCGACGCCGTACCACCTCCGGCACGCGGCGATCTCGACGTGGGTCAACGGAGGAGTGCCGGTCACCGACGCAGCTGCGTGGGCCGGCCACTCCGTCGACGTCCTGCAGAAGATATACGCGCAATGCCTCGACCAGAGTGACGCGATCAACCGCCAACGCGTCGAGGCTGCCCTCGGCCACCGGCGCCCCGGCCGGTGAAACTCGCACGCGCCCTGCACGTGAATGGCCGTAGACGGTCGGTGACGGCCGGATACAGCCGGACAGGCGGATGAGTGATCCGGCGGCTTATCCGCTGGTCAGCGGGCCGTCCGCGCTGGTCAATAGTTGTGCCCTCGGGCAGATTCGAACTGCCGACACCCGCTTTAGGAGAGCGGTGCTCTATCCCCTGAGCTACGAGGGCCTGGCCGACGTCGCCGTCGGCACAGCGGAGCCGCGCGGCCTGCGCCGCCCGGATCCGGCCCCAGCGTATCGGTAACCGCCCCGTCCGCGTTCCGAGTATCGGGTTAGTGGCCTGGCTGGGGCTCGCGCGTCAGCGTCGCCAGGGCCACCACCGCGACCGCCGCCGACACCACCATCACGATCGCCATCGGCACCGCCGTGCCCTCCCCACCGAGCCCCACCAGCGGCGACACCACCGCCGCCAGCGCGAACTGCCCCGCGCCGATCACCGCGGAGCCGGTGCCGGCGGCGGACGGCGTCTGGGCGATCGCCAGCGACGTCGCGTTGCCCATCACCAAGCCTACGGACGTCACACACAGCCAGAGCAGCACCAGTACCCCGACCGTGGTCAGCAGGCCGGTCAGCGTCAGCACTGCGAGGACGACCGTCCAGGTCAGCAACGACCCTAGCCCGACGATCAGCATCCGCCGCGCCCCGAATCGGCCGACGACCCGGGCGTTGACCAGGCTGCCGAGCGTCAGCCCCACGGCGTTCGCGGCGAACGCCACCGAGTACCAGCCGGACGACAGCCCGAACACGGTCTGCAGGACGAACGGAGACGCCGAGATGTACCCGAACAGCGTCCCGAACGTGAAGATGAACGCCAGCGTGTAGCCGACGTAGCGCCGGTTGCCGAGCACGGTCCGGGCCCCACGCAGCGTCGCCGACACGCCGCCCCGCTGGCGCGAAGACGCGGGCAGCGTCTCCCGCAGCACGAAGAACGACCCGATCAGCATCACGACCGCGGCCACGGTCAACACGCCGAACACGCCGCGCCACCCGACCGGACCGAGCAACGCACCACCGAGCAGCGGAGCCACCACCGGCGCGATCCCGCCGATCGTCATCAGCACCGAAAATATCCGGGCCGCCGCCGCGCCCCGGACCGTGTCCGCCACGATCGCCCGGCCGAGAACAACGCCGGCTGCGCCGGCAAACCCCTGCAGGAACCGGAAGGCGATCAGTGCACCGACGTTCGGCGCTGCCGCGCACAATGCGGACGCGACGATGCAGACCGCCGCCCCGATCAGCAGTGGCCGCCGCCGGCCCCAGCGGTCGGACAGCGGGCCGATGACGAGCTGACCGATCGCCAACCCGGCCATGAACGTGGTGAGCGTGAGCTGGATGCTCGACGCGTCGGTGCGGAGTTCGTCCGCCATCGTCGGGAAGCCCGGCAGGTACATGTCGGTCGCGAGCGGCGCGATCGCCGAGAGCAGCGCCAGCACGAGCACGGCGAGCAGGGGCAGGGATGCGGTAGCGGCGGTTGTGGTGTCCCGACGGGCGTCCAGCGAAGTCATCAGCGCTCGTTCCAAAGCTTATGGGTTCATACATAAGTTACTATCGGCACGTGTCCGGCGAGAAGACAGCGCCCGAGGCTGTGGCGCTCCTCTCAGGCGAGCTCGCCGCGCTACTCCACGACGTTTCGCGGCAGCTGCGCTCGGCTGCCCACGCCGAGGTGAACCTCGTCCCGCTGCCCGACTCCGAGCGCGACGTCCTCCGTTACGTCGGCCGTAACCCCGGCAGTGGCGTCGGCGTCGTCGCCCGGGAGCTGCACATGAAGAGCAGCAACGTCAGTGCGGCGGTGCGAAATCTGGTCGCGCGGGACCTGATGATCCGGGAGGCCGACCCCGGCGACCGCCGGATCGCCCGCCTCACGCTCACCGATCAGGCGTATCGCAACCTCGAACGCCTCCAGCGCAGCTGGGACGCCCACCTGGGCGCCGCGCTCGGCCGATTGGAGCCGGGGGATCGGGAGAAACTAGAGGGCGCGGTGCCCGCTCTGCGTGCCCTGGTGCAGGTGCTCCGGGGGCGTTAGCAGGCGGAACGGATGGACGACGGGCTGTTGAGCGACGTCGTCCCCCCGGACCGGAAGCGCGCCACGGGCAAGCTGATCTTCCGCCGCTCGGTGGTGACGCTCTTGTGCGGTGTCGTTCTTCAACCGGGACGGGAGCGGCTCCAACGGGTCCGCCGAACCCCCTCCGGCCGGCGGCTGACCCCGCCGCGGTCAGCCCCGTCGCGGTCGGCCCCGCCGCGACCGGCCCCGCCCAGATACCGCCGGGCCCGCCGCAGCGCTACCGACGCGTGCACGCCGCCCCACCCGAAGAACACGATCGCGACCAGCCGGGCGCCGAACAGCAGCGGGTTGTCGTCGACCTCGGACCGGTCGGCCGCGATCCACCCGGCCTGGATCGCGACGTTCGCGAAGAGCACGCCCGGAAGCAGCAGTCCGAACCGGACGACCCGGTCGGCTTCGCTCGTCGCCAGCTCGTGGTCCTCGCCGGTCATCGGTTCGCCCCGCCGCAGACCGGCGACCACCCGACGCCGGGTCGCCCGGTCGACGCCCCAGAGCAGCGACGGGCCGAGCGCGCCCCGACGGTGGAGCACCCACCAGCTGACGCCCAGCACGATGCCGAGCAGCAGCCCGACCACGACCAGCGCGATCACCGCGAGAACGATCAGCGCCAGGGTGTCGGCGCCGGCGGCGTCCGCGGTCACGATGGCGCCGCAGAGGACCAGGGCGACCGCGATGGCGGTGGCCGTCGTGGAGATGATGAGCGCCCACCGCCAGCGCTGCTGTGCGCGCGCCTCCACTCGCGGGTCCAATGAACTCTTTTCGACCTCGCCTGTCCCGGCAGGCTGAGCGCCGTCCGCCGGGATCGGTCGAAAAGAATTCATCGCTGCCTTCCCGGAGCGGCGGCACGAATGACGGTGCCAGGGTCCTCCACTATGTGACGCTTGTCGGCGATTTGCCGAAAACGCGCGCTGTGGTGATACGACCCACGTGTTGATTTGGTTGCGCAGCGCAAGATCCGAGCTAAGGTTGGTTCGAGCAACTATTAAGGAGGCGGTCATGGCGTCACAGGAGGCCTGCGCCCAACTGCTCGATCAGCTCCCCGCGATCGGTGAGATCAAGCGTCAGTTCCAACGCGTGGTGCCGCCGGTAGGGAGCAAGAACGTCGGGGCGGTCGGCGCGATCCCGACGCTCGCGATCCTCGCCACCGCAGGGGAGCAGCGGGCCAGTGACCTGGCCGAACGGCTCCGGGTGGACCTCTCGGTGATCAGCAGGCAGGTCACGGCGTTGATCGAGGCCGGCCTCGTCGCGCGGGCGACCGACCCCTCCGATCGCCGCGTGCACCACCTCGCGATCACCGATTCCGGCCTGCAGACGCTACGGCAGCACCGGGAACAGATGGTCGAACTGATCTCGCGCGGCCTGGACGACTGGTCGGACCAGGACGTCGTGGTCTTCGCGCAGCTTTTGCGCCGATTCGCCGACTCGGTGGCCGGTGCGGTGGCGCCGCCACGCCCGGCTGCGGTCGCCGTTTGACCCCGGCGGGTGTGGCAACCCACCCCGACGGGGTAACGGCAGGGCATGCCCCTCGACGACTGGTTCCTCACCGCGGACGAGCGCGGCAACCCGTCTACCCGGCTGGACTCGCGGCACCCCGACGGCGCTGCCTGGACCACCGGGAACGAGGTTCGGCCGCTGATCCACGGCGCCACGTACTTCGCCGACCTGGTGAAAGAGATCGACGCCGCCCAGGACGGCGACATCCTGTTCTTCACCGACTGGCGCGGTGACCCCGACCAGCTGCTCGCCGAGCCCGACCGCACGGTCCACTCCGTGCTCGCCGAGGCCATCGCGCGCGGCGTCGTCGTCAAGGGCCTGATGTGGCGCTCCCACCTTGACAAGCTGCAGTTCAGCGCCGAGGAGAACCGCCACCTGGGCGTCGAGGTCGAGGAAGCGGGCGGCGAGGTGCTGCTCGACATGCGCGTCCGCACCGGGGGCTCCCACCACCAGAAGTTCGTCGTGATCCGGCACCCCGGCAAACCGGAGCAGGACATCGCCTATCTCGGCGGCATCGATCTCGGGCACAGCCGCCGCGACGACGCCGACCACAACGGTGACCCGCAGCCCCAACCGATGCCGGACGTGTACGGGCCCCGGCCGCCCTGGCACGACGTCCAGGTCGCGGTGCGGGGGCCCGCGGTCGGCGACGTCGACACGGTCTTCCGGGAACGCTGGGAGGACCCGAGCCCGCTCTCGAACAACCCCGCCCGGGTCGTCCGCGACCTGCTGTCGCACCGGGACATCACCCCGGACGCGCTGCCCGACCAGCCCGGCGACCCCGAGCCGTGCGGCACCCAGGCCGTCCAGATCTTGCGCACGTACCCGCACCGGCGGCGGAACAGCTACCCGTTCGCGCCCGACGGCGAGCGCAGCATCGCTCGTGCCTACCTCAAGGCGCTCAAGCGCGCCCGGAAGCTGATCTACCTGGAGGACCAGTACCTCTGGTCCTCGGACGTGGCGGCGTGTTTCGCCGAGGCGCTGCACCAGAACCCCGACCTGCACTTGATCGCGGTTGTCCCGTCCTATCCCGACCAGGGGGGCCTCTCCACGACCGGCGAGAACCTCGGACGCAACCGGGCGCTGGAGAAGTTCCGCGCGGTCGCTCACGACCGCGTCGCCGTCTACGCCCCCGAGAACCGGGACGGCACGCCGGTCTACGTCCATGCGAAGGTCTGCGTCATCGACGACGTCTGGGCCGTCGTGGGCTCCGACAACCTCAACCGCCGGTCCTGGACCTACGACTCCGAGCTGTCCTGCGCGGTGATCGACGAGGAACACGACCGGCGGGAGCCGCTCGACCCCGGCGGGCTCGGCGACGGCGCGCGGGTCTACGCCCGCGACCTGCGGCTCGCGCTCGCCGCCGAGCACCTCGAGCTCAAACCCGACGAGGTGGACGCGTTGGCCGACCCGGATACCGCGTTCCGTGCGTTCAAGGAATCCGCCGACGCGCTGGACGCGTGGCACCGCGGCGGGAAGCCGGGCCCGCGGCCGTCCGGGCGGCTGCGGCCGTACTCGCCGGCGAAGCTGAAGCCGCTGGCCGGGATCTGGGCGGATCCGCTCTACCAGTACCTGCTCGACCCCGACGGCCGTCCGCGGAAGCTCCGGCGCGCAGACGACTTCTGACCGGCGCATTCTTGGTTCGTGGACCAGGCCCGGTAGCCTGGCGCGGTGCGCTGGCTGGCTTTCGGCACTTACGACGTGCAACGGCACCCTCGGGTCGCCGTCCTGATCGACGGGCTGCGCGAGTCCGGCGACGAGGTCGTCGAGGTCAACGATCCGCTGCCGCTCGACACTGCCGGACGCGTCCAGATGCTCCGGCAGCCCTGGCGGCTGCCGGTCCTCGCCTGGCAGCTCGGCCGCTGCTGGTCCCGTCTGATCGCCGGTGCCCGACGCGCGCGTAAGAACGGCCAGGTGGACGCCGTGCTGGTCGGCTATCTGGGCCATTTTGACGTCCGGCTGGCGCGCTTCCTGTTCCGGAAGACGCCGATCGTCCTCGACCACCTGGTGTCCGCCGCGGGCACCGCGACCGACCGGGGCCTCGCCGGCTCCGGTGGCGCCAAGCAGAAGCTGCTGCGCTGGATCGACCGTAAGGCGCTGGACAGCGCCGACGTCGTGGTCGTCGACACGCCCGAGCACCGGGACGCGCTGCCCGCCGACGTTCAGCCTCGGGCGGTTGTCACGCCGGTCGGCGCCACCCGCACGTGGTTCGCGGCGAAGACATCCGACCGGCCCGACACCGATCCGCTGCGGGTCGTGTTCGTCGGACTGTTCACGCCGCTGCACGGCACGGCGTACCTCGGTGACGCGTTGGCGCTGCTCGCCGACGAGCCGGGTATCGCGGTGACGATGGTCGGCAAGGGCCAGGACCACGCCGACTGTCAGCGACGGGCAGCGGCGAACACGCGAGTCGAGTGGGTCGACTGGGTCGCCGGGCCGGAACTGCCCGCCTTCGTCGCGTCCCACGACGTCAGCCTGGGCATTTTCGGAACCACCGCAAAGGCGCAGAACGTCGTCCCGACCAAGGTCTATCAGGGCGCTGCCGCAGGCTGCGCGATCCTCACGTCGGACACCCCGCCCCAGCGGGAGATGGTCGGCGACGCCGCGCTGTTCGTGCCGCCCGGTGACGCCGCCGCGCTCGCGGAGGCGCTGCGCGGCCTGGCGTCCGACCGGGAGGCGTTGAAGAACGCCAAGGCCACCGCGCGGAAGCGCGCCGACGAGCACTTCTATCCGGCCCGGGTCGTGGCGGCGCTGCGCGACCGGATCACCGCTCCAGCAGAAACCGTTCCCACGCGAGGTTGACCGATATGTCTGCACCGATCACCCCTCCGCTGACCGCGCGGGCGAACCTGCGCTGGGCCGTGGTCCGGCCGACGCTGGAGCGTCTCGCTCCGAAGGACATCCTCGAGCTCGGCTGCGGCCAGGGCGCGGTGGGCGCCCGGCTCGCGCAGCTCGCGTCGTACACCGGCGTCGAGCCGGACGAGGCGTCGTGGAACGTCGCGTCGTCGCGGGTGACGCCGAACGGTGGCACGGTGCTGCACGGTGATCACCACAAGGTGCCCGAGGGCGCCGAGTTCGACCTGGTGTGCGCGTTCGAGGTGCTGGAGCACATCGCGGACGACCGGGGCAACCTGGCCGACTGGGTCCAGTTCATTCGCGCGGGCGGCAAGCTGATGGTGTCGGTGCCCGCCGACCAGCACCGCTTCGGCCCGTCGGACGAGCTGGTGGGGCACTACCGCCGGTACAGCGTCGAGCAGCTCACGTCGCTGCTGGAGTCGGTGGGCTGCACGGACATCGCGGTGCGTCGGTACGGGTGGCCGGTCGGGTACGCGCTGGAGGCGGTCAGCAACCGGGTCTCGGCGAAGAAGCTCGCGGAGCCGGCTGCGCCGGTGTCGGACGTGATCGAGGAGCGCGGCGCGACCTCCGGACGATTCCTCCAGCCGAAGAAGGTCGCCGGCCAGGCGCTGAAGCTGGGCATGGCGCCGTTCACGTTGATCCAGGAGCTGGCCCCGAAGCGCGGCATCGGCCTGATCGCCGTCGCTACGGGTCCCAAGGGCTGAACCCAACTTCTGCACGCGAAACCGGTCTCTAAGCGCTGCTTAGAGACCGGTTTCGTGTCAGTGGGTGGTGGGCTTGGCCTTGCGGCGGGCGACTGCGAGGAACGTGAACGCCAGCCCCAGGTCGACGACCGTGAGCGCGACTCGCGAGAGCACCGCGACGACCGCGGCTTGCGGAACCGTGACGACTGCCGCGAACGCCGCGGTGAGCGCTGCCTCCCGGACCACGGCACCCGCCGGGACCGGGATCGCGAGCAAGCCGATGGCGTAGCCCAACGCATACCCGCCGATGGCCGCGAGCAGCGCCCGTCCGGCCGGTGCACCGAGACCGATCAGCAGGATCCATGCGTGCAGCCCGAAGCACACGGACACCAGCGCCTGCCAGCCGGCGGCCCGCACCATGCCCCGGACGCTCGGCAGCTTCGGCAGCGCAGGCTGGCGGATCAGGCGGAACCCGAAGTTCAGCAGCGGGCCGAGTACCGCGGGATGCAGCACGGCCAGCAGGACGGGCGCCGTCAGCATGACCCACCAGTACCGCCCCAGGACGTCCGGTGCCGCGAACGGCAACGTGACGGCCGCCAGCGGCAGCCCGACGGCGGCGGTCAGGACGAGCGCCAGCACACCGACCGCGAACCCGACCCGCCTCGGAACCTTGTACTCCCGGCCGAGCTCCATCTGTGTGGCGATCGACCAGACCGAGCCCGGCACGTACTTACCCAGCTGGCTGATGAAGAAGATCCGCGCCGCCGCCAGCGCCGGTATCGGCGAACCGAGATCGGACAGCAGCGACCGCCAGACCTGCATGGCACAGGCCATCGCGAGCACCACCGGCGGCACCGAGACGACGGCCACCCACGGTTCGAGCTGACGCAGGGCGTCCGAGACCTTGTCCCAGTTCGCCACGAGCGCGTAGCCGGCGAATCCGACCATCGCCAGCAGTAGCACCACCTTGGCGACGGTGAGGAGCGTCTTGCGCCCGCTCTTACCGCGGGGCGGCGCTGGTGCCTCGTGGTCCAGGTGGTGCCCGCCGGATGCGATCTCCGCCGACTCGACAGCGGCGTGCCCGTCGGCGGCGCGCTCGACGTCGTCCGACTCAGCGGGGATACCCGACGCCGCGTCGGTCACCGACGCACCGTCGGGGACCTTCGCGGCATCAGGCAGTGTTTCTTCACCTGGAGGGGCAGTGGAACCACCCTGTGTGGGCACAGCGCCGGTCAATCAGCCCGAGACCGGACGATCAAGTCTGCGAGCAGTGCCACCGAGGCGATCAGCAGACCGGTCACGATCAGCAGCAGCGAGTTCGTCGTGATGCGGAAGAAGTAGATGACGACGTCGACGACCGCCTTCACCACGCCGACCCCGAGGAGCACCAACGCCAGCGGCATCAGCACCTTGATCGGGTTGAAGTACATCACCATCCGCAGCACCTGCAGGATGTAGCGGTACGCATCCCGGACGAAGTGGAACTTCGAGGTGCCCGCGCGCTTCGCGTAGTCGATCGGCAGGTAGTCGACCGTGTGCTGGTTCGACAGGAACGACAGCGTGATCGTCGTGACGCAGCTGAAGCCGGGAGGCAGCAGCCGCAGGTACGGCAGCGAGACGTCGCGGCGGAACGCGCGAAGACCCGAGTTGAGGTCGGGGATCTTCGTTCCGGCGAGCGTCTCGGCGACCTTACGGATGACCCACTTCGCCGGCACCCGCAGGAACTTGTGCGTGCCCTGCTCGGTGGTGCGAGCGCCGACGACCTGGTCGGTCTCCGGGTGGTCCACCAGGTACTGGATGAACTCCGGGATGCGATCGTTCGGGTAGGTCATGTCGGCGTCGGTCCAGACGACGATCCGCCCGTACGCCTCGGCGCTACCGATCCGCCGCGCGGTGCCCGAGCCGCCGTTGCGCTGGAACGGCATCAGCCGCATGCGCGGGAAGCGCGGCAGCGCCTCCTGCAGCACCTGCAGCGTGTTGTCGGTCGACTTGTCGTCGATGACGAGCAGTTCGTAGCGGAACCCGCTGGCGTCCATCGCCTTGGTGATCCGGTCCAGCTCTTGCAGGACGTGCGGGCCCTCGTTGTAGCAGGGCAGCACGATCGTCGCGTCGAGCGTGTTCGGCCCGTGGTCGAGCTCGTTGAGCGCGCCCTGCGGGTCGGTCGGATCACCACCGGTGACGCTGGCGTGACGGGCGTGCGGAGCGGCGGCCTCGGTGAGAGTGGTCGTCGGGTCGGCGTTCATGGCCTCTCGCGGGGGTTTCGATGCGGCTGCCGGGCGTCACACGGCTGGTCCGGCGCTGCGATGCGACTGGTCCGGGTCGGACGAGCGTCAGGTTAGTCGGAGCGTGCGACAGCTTAACCGGTCACCATAGGTCGCCAAGAAAATACGAGGTCAACGAGCTGAAAACAGGCTACTCGGTGGACCTGTCCCGCCGGCTCAAGCCGCGTGGTGGCGGCGGTACTCTCCGTGGCGAACCCGCAGGCCGGTGCCGCTGCACCCCGCGCAGTCGACCTCCTCCTCGCCGGCGGGCCGCTCGTCGAGGAGTTCGGCCAGCTCGGCGGACGTGTCGAACGCGTCGAGCGACCCGTGCTCGGCGATCCAGCCGAGCTCGGCGTCGTCGCGCCGGGAGAGCCACGCCTCCCATTCGTCGGCGCCGACCAGGCCGTCCCGGCAGTCGGGGCAGCGTTCGTCCTGGTAGCTGGCGGCTCGCATCTCCACCTCCGGGGTCGTCAGTTACTTACACGCATGTAAGCACTACCCCCCGACAAAACCTTTCACGGCCCGCCGAGAATTCGATCGAGGTGCGGGTTGGTGAAGCGGCGTTCGGGGTCGACGCGGTCCCGGACAGTGAGGAAGTCGCCGAACCGCGGATAGCGGCCGCGCAGCGCCTCGGCGTCCAGGGAGTGGAGCTTGCCCCAGTGCGGACGCCCCTCAAAATCGAGCATGATGTCCTGCACCGCACGGAAGTACTCCTCGTACGGCGTCCGGTGATACTGGTGCACCGCGATGTACACGGAGTCGCGTCCGTGCGCGGTCGAGAGCCACAGGTCGTCGGCCGCGGCCACCCGCACCTCGATCGGGAACGAGATCCGCCACCCGCGCCGGTCGATCAGCCGCTGGATCTCGGTGATCGCCTGCGCCAGCGCCGGCCGCGGGATCGACCACTCCGCTTCGCGGAATCGCACCCGCCGCTGGCTGGTGAACACGACCGGCGACAGGTCGACGTACTCGCGGGCACTGAGCGCCCGCGCCGACACCACCGCCAACGGCCGGATCGCGGCCGGTGCCGCCCGCCCGAGTTCGCAGGCCCACGCGAACACCGTGTTGGAGAGGAACTCGTCGTCCCACCACGCGCGCCCGCGCGACAGCGGCTGTCGCCGGGCGTCCCCGGGCAGGCGGGTGTTCTGCTTGTAGAGCGTGCCGGTCGTGTGCGGGAACCAGTAGAACTCGACGTGGTCGTGGGCATCGGCCCGCTCGTCGAACGTGGCCAGCATCTCCGGCAGCGGCACCGGACGCTCGACCGCGTGCAGCAGGAACGCCGGCTCGCACTGCAGGGTGACCGCGGCGATCACCCCGATCGCCCCCAGACCGAGCCGCGCGGCCTCGAACAGCTCGGGTTCCCGCGTCGCGTCGCAGTCGACCACCGAACCGTCGGCCAGCACCAGCGTCAGCCCGCGGACCTGGGTGGCGATGCCGCCGAACTTGGCACCGGTGCCGTGCGTCCCGGTCGAGATCGCGCCCGAGATCGACTGCGCGTCGATGTCGCCGAGGTTCGTCATCGCGAGCCCGTACGGAGCCAGCAACCGGGGGATGTCCCGCAACCGTGTCCCGCCGCGGAGCGTCACCGAGCCGGTCGCGGGATCCACGCGCACGACGCCGGCCAGCGCATCCAGGCTGATCTGGACGCCGTCGGTCGCCGCGATCGGCGTGAACGAGTGGCCGGCGCCGATCGGCTTGACCCGCAGACCACGTTCCCGCGCGTCCCGCACGGTCGCGGCGAGGTCGTCGACGCCGGCCGGTGACGCCACGTCGGCGGGGGTCCAGGTGGCGTTGCGGCCCCAGTTGGCACAGCTGGTCGTGGCCGGGGACACCATTGTCATCGGCAGCTCCGCAGTCTCGTCGCGATCACGGTCAGAATTGCCCCATCAGAATGCTCGGCCTTCGCCCCGGTAGGTGGGAACGACGTCCACCACCCGGTCGCCGTCGACCACGTGCAGCACGTCGACGTGCTCGCACAGCTCGCCGGCCTTCGCGTGCCGGAACCAGACGCGGTCGCCGAGCTTCAGCGTGTCGGCGGCGTCCCCACGCAGCGGCGTCTGGACCTCGCCGGCCATCTCGGTCGGCGCCATCGTCAGCCCGGGCGGGTAGACCGGCGTCGGGAGGCGGTCCGGTCCGGGCGGCCCGGAGGCGACCCAGCCGCCGCCCGCCGCGGTGACCCAGCCGCGCGCCGGTCGGCGCACGACCTGGACCGCGAACATCGCCGCCGGTCGGGGCGTGAACGTGCGGTAGGCGTCGAACAGCGTCGGGCCGTAGAGGCCGGAACCGGCGGCGACCTCGGTGACCACCGGATCGGCCGCGGTCTTCTCGACGCTGCCGGTGCCACCGGCGTTGACGAACCGCAGCGGCCCGGCGCCGACCTGCTGCAGCGAGTACTGCACGGCGTCGACCACCTTGGCCCGCCGTTCGAGCAGCTCACCCCAGGACCGACGCTGCATCCAGCGCACCGCGAGCCCACGCAGGAAACGGCCGGGCGGCGCGTCGCCGACACCGGCGATCTGCGCCTCGTACGACATCAGCCCGACGATCCGGAACCCCGGCCGGAGCGCGACCCGGCGGGCCAGCACCGCGGCGTCGGCTGCGGTGTGGATCGGCGACCGCCGGACGCCGATGTGCAAGCGATCACCGGCGAGCTTGAGCGAGGAATCGAGGTCGAGGCACACCTGGATCTCGGCGCGCTGGCCGGGCGGCGCGACGTCGTCGATCAGATCGAGCTGGTCGACGGAGTCGATCATCAGCGTGACCCGCTCGGCGAGCCGCTCGGACCCGGCCAACTGGGCCAGCGCCGCCCGGTTCGCGGTCGGGTAGCCCACGACGACGTCGCTGAACGCGCTGGCGCCCTCGCCCTCGGCCAGCCAGAGCGCTTCGGGCAGCGTGTAGGCCAGCACTCCGGCGAACCCGTCCAGTGACAGCGCCTCGATCAGCGCCGTGCGGCACCGCAGCGACTTGCTGGCCAGCCGGATCGGCGTCCCGGCCGCCCGCCGGGTCAGCGCCACCGCGTTCGCCCGGAACGCGGTGCGGTCGAGCACCGCGAACGGTGGCTCGAGGTGGGCGGTGGCCGCCTCCAGGCGGGCGAAGACGGCTTCCGGCGCGAGGTGGTTCGGTGAACGCGTCCCGCTGCGGTCGGGCTCGACGTCCGGTTCAGGTTCAGCCGTGCGCTCCGCTGCGCGGAGCCCGAACCAACGCCGCCGTCCGGTTCCCGTTCCTTCTTCGCGGACGCCACGCGCGGCGCCACCGCGAGCCGAGGCGGCATCGCGGGGCGGGGCCTCGCGGGGTGCCGCGGACTCGCGGGCCGATCCGGCCTCGCGGGCCGCTGCGGCATTCCGGGACGCGGTCTCGCGGGCCCTGGCCTCGCGGGCTGATCCGGCATCGCGGGTTTCGCGGGCTGATCCGGTCTCGCGGGCCGATCCGGCATCGCGGGCCGGTGGGGTTGGGGACGGGCCGGGTGCGGGCGAGGGGGTGCGGGCCGGGCGTGGCTCGGTCGGTTCGCCGTGCGGGCCGTGCGGCGGGTTGGCCGGGTGTGGCTCGGTCGGTTCGCCGTGGGGGCCGTGCGGGAGCCGCGGGCCGGGGCGTCTCGCGGGTTGTCCGGGTTGTGTCCCGGAAGGCAGATCGCTTCCGGGCGGGGCCGGCCGCGCGGCAGGCAGCGGTCGCGTGGGTGCCTCCGACGGCACCGGACCGGCCGGGCCGGGCGTGGTCGGGCCGTTCGTGGAGTCCGGGCGCGAGGCGGCCCGGGCGGGGCGGGCAGCGGCGTCCGGAGGAATCGGGCGGGTGCCCGGTTCGATCGGCTGGGTGGGCGGCTCCGGCGCGCCGAGATCGCGGCGCGCCGTGCTCGGGCGTTGCCGTGGAGTTGGCGTCGGCGGCTCTTCCCCGGCGGTTCGCGTCACCTCTCGCGGGAGTGTCGCCGCGTCGTCGGCGCCCCCCTGCGCGTCGGAAATACCCGCGTGACCAGGCGAATCGTCGGCCGAGTTGCCGGGCCGTTCCATCCGGCGCCTCCAGTTGTCGTCGCAGGGGTCCGGATCGGGCCGGTGGACAGCCTAAGACCGGCCATGCACCTCCGAAGCGACTTCCCAGGAGATACTCGATCCGTGACCACAGTCCGACAGACGTCGCAGATCCCCGGAAAGCCGTCACGGCCACTCGGAGCCCGCGCGGGTGCCCGCCCGGGGACGAGACGTGGACCCGGCAACGGCCCGGGTCGTGACGGAACTCGGGAGGGCCAGTCGGCGCCCGACGTCTGGCTCACGGAGCACTCCGCAGCGGAGCCGCTCCGCCGGCTGCCCAGCCAGCAGCGCAGCCGTCTGCGGGTCGAACGGATCCTCGACGCGGCCGGTGAGCTGGTGGCCGAGCGCGGCTACGAGGCCACGACGACGAGCCTCATCGCGCGGAGGGCGCGGGTGTCGCCGGGGTCGTTCTACCAGTTCTTCGCGGACAAGCGCGCTGCCGTCAAGGCGCTGTCGGCACGGAACCTGGCGGTGTTCGCGGAGCGGCTGGACGCCGCCGTGGTCGAGGCGCACTTCGAGCACTGGTACGACACCGTCGACGCGGCCTTCGACATCTACGTCGACCTGTGCAGGCACCACCCGGGGTTCCGGGCGGTGCGGTTCGGCGACATCGTCGACACGCACCTGCTGGACCCGACGCAGGACAACGACTCGGTCGTGGCCGGGCGGGTCGCGAGCCTGCTGCACGCGCGGTTCGGTGTCCTCGACACGGCTGCGTTGCGGCTCGCGCTGCTGACCACGACGAAGGTCGCCGATGCGCTGATCAAGTTCGCGTTCAGCCGCGATCCGCACGGGGACGAGGAGGTGCTCCTGCAGGCGCGCCGGATGCTGCGTATTCACCTGGAGGGATACGTCCAACTCGGCGGCGCGGCTCTGACGCCCGAGGAGTAGCTTTCCGGCGGCGCGACCGCCGGGGCGGGGTCAGTGGGGGAGGGGACGGGATTCGCCGACCGCGAGGTCCCAGAGATCGTCGCGGGGGCGGCCCGCCGCGGCCCACGCGCGCTGTGCCCGCTCGCGCGGTTCGGTGAGCGGCTCGCTGGTGAGCACGAACGTGCCCCAGTGCATCGTCGCCATCCGGCTCGCGCCGAGGTCGCCGCAGGCCCGGACCGCCTCCTCCGGGTCGAGGTGCACCGGCTGCATGAACCAGCGCGGGTGGTACGCCCCGATCGGCAGCAGCGCCACGTCGATGCCCGGGTACCGGCGACCGATCTCGCCGAACCAGTGCCCGTAGCCGGTGTCGCCGGCGAAGTAGACGCGCCGGCCGCTGTCGTCGGTCATCACCCACCCGCCCCAGAGCGTCTTGCAGGTGTCGGTGAGCGACCGCCTGCTCCAGTGGTGCGCGGGCACGAAGTCGAAGCTGACCCCGGCCAGCGTCGTGGACTCCCACCAGTCGAACTCGGTGACCTGGGTGAACCCACGGCGCTCGAACCACTCGCCGAGTGCGGCCGGGACGAACACCGGGGTGTCGCGCGGCAACCGGCGGATCGTCGGAGCGTCCAGGTGGTCGTAGTGGTTGTGGCTGATCACCACCGCGTCGATCGGCGGCAGCTCGGCCCAGGCGATGCCGGGCGGAGTCAGCCGGCGGGTCACGCCGGGCATCGCGTCCGACCAGATCGGGTCGGTGAGCACGGTGAGCCCCCCGATCTGCAGGACGAACGTGGCGTGCCCGACCCAGGTGACGACGGTCTGCTCCTGACCGGTGGCCCGAAGCAGCCCGGACCGGTCGACCGGGATGCGCACAACGTCGGTGCGATCGACCGGTGGCCGGCCGTGCCGGAACAGTTGCCACTGCTCACGGGGCCCGGGCAGCGGGCTGGTCAGCCGGTCGGCGAACGTTTCCGGCCAGATCCGCTCGCCGCGACGGCGACGTTCGGCGTTGATCCGGGTACGACGGGCCCGGGCGAGCCGGTCGGCGTCCAACATGAGCCACCCCTCTCCGCGAGCGCACCGGGCGAGGTGCCGGGCGCGCGCCGGCGACACTGTCGGCGCTGAGCTCCTGAGTAACTTCCAGGCTAACCACGGGTGGCGAGCCGTCTGCGGTCATCCACAGGCCACCGAGTTATCACCAGGTGGCGGTCGCGCCGGAGACGCTGTCGGTCGGAGGCCCTAAGGTCGCCGACTGTGAACGCCGTACGGATTGTGCGCCGAATCGGTCTGTCCCTCCTCGTCGTCCTGGTCGTCCTGGCCTGCGTCGTAGGGACCACCGTGTTCTTCACGATCCGTGCGTCGCTGCCCGACTACACAGGCACCGTGCGGGTGCCCGGCCTCGACTCGTCGGTCCAGGTCTATCGCGACGCCCAGGGCATCCCGCAGGTCTACGCGGACAACGCCGACGACCTGTTCCGGGCCGAGGGATACCTGCACGCGGTCGACCGTTTCTGGGAGATGGACTTCCGCCGCCACATCACGTCCGGCCGCCTCGCCGAGTTGTTCGGGCCCTCGCAGGTGGAGACCGACCGGTACATCCGGACGATGGGCTGGCGACGCGTCGCCGAGGAGGAACTGCCGCTGCTCTCCGCCGACACCCGTCGCTGGCTCCAGTCGTACGCCGACGGCGTCAACGCGTGGATCGACGAGCATTCGGGCAACTCCGCGGGCCTCGAGTACGCGGTGCTGAAGCTGCAGAACTCCGGCTACGAGATCGAGCCGTGGACGCCGGTCGACAGCCTGTCGTGGTTGAAGGCGATGGCGTGGGACCTGCGCAGCAACATGAGCGAGGAGCTGGACCGGGCGCGGCTCCTCGCCGCCGGGTTCGACTGGGAGCGGATCAACCAGCTCTACCCGCAGTACCCGTACGACGAGCACCCGCCGATCCTCACGTCCGGTGCGGTCGTGGACGGCACGTTCCGGCCCACCGCCACCGTGCCGCCGAGCGGGAGCCGGTCGGCGTCGAGCACGGAGGGCCGCACCGCACGGGGCAGTGGAGGCGGCACCGAGACCGCGGACCAGGCCGCGGTCCGCACCGCGCTCACCGAGCTGGGCGGTCGGCTCGACACGCTCGGCGCCGGCCTCGACCGGCTACCCGAGCTGCTGGGGACGAGCGGCGAGGGCATCGGGTCGAACTCCTGGGTGGTCGGCGGCAGCCGGACGACGACCGGGAAGCCGCTGCTGGCCAACGACCCGCACCTCGGGCCGGTTATGCCGTCGATCTGGTACCAGGTCGGCCTGCACTGCACGAAGCGGAGCGCGGCCTGCCCGTTCGACGTGAGCGGTTTCAGCTTCTCCGGTGTGCCGGGGGTGGTGATCGGCCACAACGCGAAGGTCGCCTGGGGCTTCACGAACCTGGGGCCGGACGTCGCTGACCTGTTCCTGGAGCGCGTGCAGGGCAACACCTACGAGCGTGACGGCGAGCAGGTGCCGCTGGTCCGCCGCACCGAGCGGATCAAGGTCGCCGGCGGGGACGACGTCACGCTGACCGTGCGCAGCACGATCCACGGCCCGCTGCTGTCCGACCAGGACGCCGACCTGCGCGAGGTCGGCGCGAAACCGGGCGTCGACGAGGGCGGCATCCCCACCCAGCAGGCCCGCCCGGCCGATCCGGCGTACGCGGTCGCGCTGAGCTGGACGGCGCTGCAGCCCAGCCGCACGATGGACGCGATGTTCGCGCTGAACCGCGCGGCCACGTTCGATGATTTCCGCGCCGCCGCCACGCAGTTCGCCGTACCGGCGCAGAACATGATCTACGCCGACGTCGACGGCAACATCGGTTATCAGGCGCCGGGCACGATCCCGATCCGGGGCAGCGGAGACGGCCTCTTCCCGGCGCCCGGCTGGAACCCCAGCTACGACTGGGTGGGTGCGGTGCCGTTCGCGCAGATGCCGTACGCGTACAACCCGCCGTCCGGGTACATCGTCACGGCGAACCAAGCGCCGGTGCGCGAGGGCGCGGGACCGATGCTCGGGTACGACTGGGACTACGGCTACCGCAGCGCGCGCATCGACGCGCTGCTGCAGGCGAAGTTCAGCACCGGCAAGGTCGGCGTCGAGGACATGAGCGCGATCCAGATCGACACCTGGAGCGGGCTCGCACCCGAGCTGGTGCCGGTGCTGACCGGCGTCGACTTCGTCGGAGGGGTCCCGCCGCGGGTGCGCGCGGCTCGTGACCTGCTGGCCGAGTGGGACTTCCACCAGTCGGAGAGTTCGGCGGCCGCGGCGTACTTCAACGCGGTCTGGCGGCACCTGCTGCTGCGGACGTTCGACGAGCTGCCGGACGACGCTCCGCCGGACGGCGGGAGCCGCTGGTTCGAGGTCGTGACCGCGCTCCTGCGGAACTCGGATTCCCCCTGGTGGGACGAGAAGAGTACGAGCACTGTCGAGCAGCGGGACGACATCGTGCGCGCCGCGCTGCGGGACGCGGCGGACGAGCTGACCGAGCGGCTCGGCGACGACCCCTCCGAGTGGCGGTGGGGCGACCTGCACACGCTCACGATCCGGAACCAGTCGCTGGGGGAGTCGGGCGTCGGCATGGTGGAGGCGATGTTCAACCGGGGGCCGTATCCGGTGGCCGGTGGGAGCAGCCTGGTCGACGCGACCGGGTGGACCCCGTCCGAGGGCTACGAGGTGGTGTGGGTGCCGTCGATGCGGATGGTCGTGGACCTGGCCGACCTCGATCGATCACGGTGGGTGAACCTGACTGGCCAGTCCGGTCACCCGTTCTCCGACCACTACACCGACCAGGTTGAACTTTGGCGTAACGGCGAAACAACAGCCATGCGATGGCGGCCGGAGACGATCCGGCGGGAGGCTCGTTATGCCCAGAAACTGGTGCCCTGAGCGGGAACCGGCTCCGCCGCGAGCCGCGTAGGGTGGTCGGCGGCCACATCGATGCCGCGACCGCGGCGCGCGGGCCGGATCATGCAAGAGAGGGGAACGACGAGCATGGCGTCGGACGACGAGCGCGAGGTCCCGATGATCGACGACACCGACATCGTTGTGCTTCCCGACCAGACCGCTGACGACATCGACTCCGACTGGCGGGACGCGGCCGCGCGGAAGCTGCGAGACCTGGAACTCCTAGAAAACCGCCCACCCCACTGGGACTAGCGGCCCGCTGTAGGGAAAGTGCGGGAAGCGCTGCACACTTTGTGCCGTCAGAGGGGCACAAAGTGTGCAGCGCTTCCACGCGGGTCGACGCCGCGCGCTCAGAAGCGGCGGTGGCCGGCCTTGTCGCGGAGCGCGTCGCGGATCTCGGTGAGCAGCACCACTTCCTCGCTCGGGGCCGCGGGCTCCGGCTCCTGGCCGCGGCGGCGCAGTTCGTTGAGCCGGTTCATCGGCGCGACCACGACGAAGTACAGCGCCGCGGCGGTCAGCGCGAACACGATGAGCGCGGTGATGAACGCCCCGTAGTCGAAGATCGCCCCCCGGATCTCGAACCTTCCGCCGACCTTCTCGCCGCCGGTGAGCACCTGGATCAGCGGCTTGAGGAACGAGTTGCCGAACTGGGTGACGAGACCGGTGAAGGCGGCACCGATCACGACACCGACGGCGAGGTCGACCACGTTGCCGCGGCGGATGAATTCGCGGAATCCCTTGAGCATCGCGCTGTCCTCTAGCTTCTCGTACGGAGGGGGCTGTCGGCGCCGTGCCGGGGGAACGACGCCCACTGCTATGTGCCTCGCCGGGACCGCGTCGAAGCATCCGGAATCGCAGCCGTCAGTTGGGCGCCCGCACTGTAACGGAGACCTGAGCGTCCGGACCGATCGCCGCCAGGGCGGTGGCTTGCGCGGGGGAAGCGGCCAGGTACAGGACGCCGTCCGGCGCCCCGGCGGCGCCGACGCTGCGCAGCACGGGCAGATCGGCGGCGACGACGTCCGCGCGGTTACCGCCCGCGCGGACCAGGACGTCGACCCGCTCGCCGGCCCGGACGACCGCGAGCACGGCCGGGTCGGCCAGCCGGAGCGGGAACCCCACGGTCCCGGCGGGTGGCGCCGCGCCGGACGGCTCGCACCCCGACGACGGTGACGCCCCCGGCGCCGCGCCCACCCCCGGCGTGGTGCCCGGCGGCGCACCCACGCCTGGTGACCCGCCCACGCCTGGTGACCCGCCCACGCCCGGCGGCCCGCCCACGCCTGGTGACGTGCCCGCGCCTGGCGGCCCGCCCGGCACCGCGCCCGGCGGCCCGCCCGGCACCGCGCCCGGCGGCGTGCCCACGCCTGGTGAGGCCCCCGGCGACGTGCCGGCCACCGGTCCGCCCGCTGGTGCGGGCTCGGCGGACGGCGGAGCGCCGGGATTCGCCTGCTGTCTAGCGTCCGAATTGTGGTTGTACGTGAGGATGGCCGCTGCGGTCACCACCAGCGCGCACACGCACGCCGCACGAACCCCACCACGCCAGCCACCGCGCGGCAGCCAGACCCGCGGGGCCTCCAGCCGCTCCGCTCGCCGCACGTGCCCTCCTCCACCGAGACCGAGCCGCCCGCGGCGAGGCTAAGCGCTCCCGTCGGCGCCTCGCCGAAGCTACGGCCCCGGCTGTGGACGACGGCGTCCCCGGTGGAGAAACGCCACTAGCCGGCCCTCACCTGGTAAGGACCGGCTAGTGCGAGAAAGAAGTTAGACCGCGGCCTTGGACGTGGAGCCCGACGACGACGAGCTCGAAGAGGAGCTCGACGAGGACGTGCTGTCGGTCTTCGGCTTGCTCGACTCGGACGACGACGAGGTCTTCGCCGGCTCCGAGCTGGTGGAGCCCGACCGCGAGTCGGTGCGGTAGAAGCCAGAGCCCTTGAACACGACGCCCACCGACGAGAACAGCTTGCGCAGCGAGCCCTCGCAGTCCGGGCAGACGGTGAGCGGGGCGTCGGTGAACGACTGAACCGCGTCGAGCCGGTGGCCGCAGGCCGTGCACTGGTACTGGTAGGTCGGCACGGCCGCCTCCTCCGCGTGAACTTCGTTTGGCACTCAGATCGAACGAGTGCTAAGTGTGCGGTATTCCGGCCCGGCGCGCCAGCGAAACGAGACTGTCTATCTGCTCACAGATGGTGCCCACGGGACGAAAGCGGCAGCCATCCGCCGGTCGGCGTGACCACGTCGGTGACCGGTCGGTCGTGCGGCTCGGTGGGCACCGCGTCGAGCAGCTCGTCGTCGTAGACCAGCGCGACCAGCGGGGTGGCCGGGGCCACCCGGGCCAGCGCGCGGTCGTAACAGCCGGCGCCGCGGCCGAGGCGCGAGCCGTCCCGGCCGACCGCCAGCGCGGGCACCACGACGACGTCGGCCGAGCGCACCGCGTCCACGCCCAGCGTCGAGGCGGGGTCGGGTTCCCACAGGTCGTGGGGACCGCGCACGAGTGATTCCCGGCCCTCGTAGGGCGCCCAGTCGAGATCCCGGTCCGGTCGCATCAGCGGCAACAGGACGCCGATCCCCGCCTCGCGGAGCGCGTCCGGCAGACCGACCCGCGGCGCACCGGACAGCGTCGGCGGCCCGGGGACGACGCCCGGCTCCGAACCGACCGGCAGGTATGCCGCCACCGACCACACCCCGCGCTCGTTGAGACCGGCGAGAAGGTGGGCCACCAGACGTCGGCTCTCGACCGCCACCTCGGCCGGGGAAAGGCTTCCGAACCGTGCCGCGCGAGCACTACGCCGCGCGGCGCGCAGGGACGCCTTCGCCGACCGCACGGGCCCGTCCGGGCTCGCGGAGGCGTACGTCGCGCTCATCGGAGGCTCCTGTCGGGCGGCGGTCACGTCGGGCCGGGCGGACGGACCAGGGAGGTAGCCATGACCCTACGCAGACGACTGGCCGCGGCGCTGCTCGCGGTTGTCCTGGGGCCGTTGGTGCTCGGCGCGGTGGCCATGGGGGTCACCGCGACCCGGCTGGCCGAGGAGCGTGCCACCGAGCGGCTGGGCGCCGCGGCCACCGTCGTCGACACCGCGCTGAACACGGTCTGCCAGCGGGCCCGCGCAGCGGCCGAGGCGCTCGCCGCGGCCACCGCCAGGGGTGAGCGCCCGGCCGCGGCGGCCGCGCTCGTCGTGGCGCGGGGGTTGGCGGCGGCGGCGCGGGTCGAGAACGCGTCCGGGGCCGTGATCGGTAGTGCCGGGACCGCGAGCGCGCGGTGGGCCGACTGCTCCCGAGGACTGCCGCCCGAGGTAGCGCCGGGCAACACCGTGGGGGACCGGCCCGCGATGGTCGCGGCTGGCGTCGACCTGCACGACGCGAACGGACGCCCGGCCGGGTGGGTCCGGGCCGCGCTCCCGGTGACCGCGGGCGATCTCGACGCGCTGGTGCGGGTGCCGGGCGTCGACGTGACGGCGCTGGTCGACGGGCCGACCGCGGGCGAGCCCGACCGGGCCGACGTGCGGAGCGCGACGGTCCGGCTGCGGGTTCTGGAACCGGCTCCCGGGCGACCACTGCGGACGGTGCTCAGCACGCCGGCACCGGACGCGACCGCGCTCTACGGGGCGCTGAGCCTCGTCGTGTTCACTGCGGCCGGTGCCGCGCTGGTCGTCGCGAACCTGCTGGCGCGGACGCTCACCAAGCCGTTGCAGGAGGTCGCCACCGCGGCCCAGCTCGTGGCCGACGGCGACCTGGCGACCCGGGTTCCGGTCCGGGCACTGGACGAGATCGGGCAGCTGGCCGCGACGTTCAACCGGATGACGCGCAGCATGCAGGCGTACGTGGCCGCGCTGACCGCCGGACGCGACCAGCTGCGCCGGACGCTGGCGCTGCTTGGCGACACGATGTCCAGCACCAACGACGTCGACCGGATCCTCGAGGTGGTCCTGGAGAGCGTCGTGGCGACCACCGCCGCCGACGGCGGGATCGTGCTACTGGCCGACGAGTCCGAGCTGGTCGGGCGGGCCGCGTTGGGTCGCGGGGGCCGTCCGGGTGACGTGCGGGTGCGGATCGGTGACGGACTCCTCGGCGGGGTCGCCGCGACCAGCGAGGGTCGCCACGGGAGGGTCGAGGACGGAATGCTCTCCGCCGACGAGCCCGACTGCCGGACGTTCATCGCGGTGCCGATCGTCGGCCCGCCGCACCCGCCCGCGCTGCCCGGCGGCCGCCTGCTCGGTGTGCTGGCGCTCTACGACCGGCTCGGTGGCGACGATTTTGACGACGGCGACCTGCTGACCGTCCGGTCGTTCGCGGGGCAGGCCGCGGTGGCGCTGGAGAACGCGCTCCTGCACCGGGCCACCGAGCTATCGGTGCCGCACCGGGCCGTACGGACGGCCGGACGGGTGCTGCGGGCTGCGCCTGCGCCCGATCGATGGGAAATTCCACGCCTGGTTACCAGCAGATCGTCGCGAGGTTAACCCCGGCCGACACCTGTGGGCGGCGGAGACGCGCCCGAGTTTGTTGGCTAGTCTCCCGACATGGTCGAGTCTTCCGCTGCTGCTAAGCCCCGCACCACGCGTAAAGCCGTCATCCCCGCCGCCGGGTTGGGAACTCGCTTCCTACCGGCGACAAAGGCGGTGCCGAAGGAGCTGCTGCCGGTCGTCGACAAACCCGCGCTGGAGTACATCGTCGAGGAGTCGGCGGCTGCGGGCCTGGACGACGTCCTCCTGGTGACCGGCCGGGGCAAGAGCGCGATGGTCGACCACTTCGACCGGCGTCCCGACCTGGAGAAGTCGCTCGAGGCCAAGGGCGACACCAAGAAGCTCGAGGCCGTGCGCCGGTCGTCCGAACTGGCCGCGATCAACACCTGCAGGCAGGGCGAGCCGAAGGGCCTCGGCCACGCTGTGCTCTGCGGCGCCTCGCACGTCGGCAACGAGCCGTTCGCGGTGATGCTCGGCGACGACCTGATCGACGCCCGTGACCCGATCCTGCCGACGATGATCGACGTCCAGGCCCGGCACGGTGGCATCGTGCTCGCGCTGCTCGAGGTGCCGCGTGAGCACATCAAGCGGTACGGCATCGTCGCGGTCGAGCAGACCGGCGAGTCCGGCGACGGCGACCACCTGGGTGAGATCGTGCGCGTGACGAGCATGGTCGAGAAGCCCGACCCGGACGAGGCGCCGAGCAACCTCGCGATCATCGGCCGGTACGTGCTGCCCGCCGAGATCTTCGACGCCATTCGTGAGACGAAGCCCGGCGCCGGTGGCGAGATCCAGCTGACCGACGCGATGGCCGCGCTGCTCGCCGACGGCACGCCGGTGCACGGCGTCGTGTTCAAGGGCCGCCGCTACGACACCGGCGACCGGGGCGACTACCTCAAGGCCGTCGTCCAGCTCGGGGTCGACCACGACGACCTCGGCCCCGCGTTCAAGGAATGGCTGGTCGACTACGTGAAGACCACACTGGCGTGATCATCTCGGGGGGGATGACCACGGAACTGCTGGGGGTGGGGGTCCAGCGGTTCGTGGACGCGGCGCTGGGCGATCTGGAGCCGCTCCGGCCGCTGCCGATGGCGCTGCTGGAGTCGCTCGGCGTCCTGCTGGCCGAAGACGTCGTCGCGCCGGGACCCGTCCCGGCGTTCGACGTCGCCGCGGTCGACGGCTACGCCGTCCGATCGAACGACACGTTGGGCGACGCGCAGTGGTCCGATGATCCGTCCAAACACGCTGCGGACGTCAGGCTGCACGTGATCGGGGATCTGACCGCGGCGTCCTGGGAGCCGGCGACCGTTTCGGCCGGTGCCAGTTACACCGTGACCGTCGGAACGCCCGTTCCGGTGGGTGCCGACGCGGTCGTGCCCGGCGAGGCCACCGACGGCGGGCTGGCCAACGTCCGGATCGCGCGGACACCGCAGCCGGGCGACGGCATCCGGCGGCGCGGCAGCGCGGTGGCGGCAGGCGCGGTGCTCGCGCCGGCCGGCACCCGGGTGACCGCGGCGACGATCGCGTTGCTGGCGTCCGCGGGCGTCGAGTCGGTGCTGGTGTCGCCGCCGCCACGGGTGCTGGTGGCGGCGACCGGCGACGAGCTGGTCGATTCGTCGCGGCCGGGCTTCTCCGGGTCGGTGCCGGGCCGGGTGATCGACGTGGACTCGCCGGGGCTGGCCGCAGCCGCTCGAGAGGCGGGTGCGCACGCCCACCGGGTCGGGATCGTCCCGGACGAGGACGAGGCGCTCCGGCTGCTGGTGGAGGACCACGCCCATCGCGCGGACCTGCTGGTGACCACCGGGGGCACCGGCGGCGGCCACACCGACGTCCTGCGTCGTCTGTTCGGGCTGGACGATGTCGTCCACTTCGAAACGCTGCCGGTGGAACCGCGGCTCGTCGTCGGCTACGGGCGGGTGGGGCCGTCCCGGATGCCGGTGCTGTGCCTGCCCGGCGATCCGGCGGGCGCGCTGCTCGGCTTCGAGCTGGTGCTGCGCCCGATGCTGCGGCGGCTGGCCGGCGCCCCGTCGGTGTACCGGCCCGCGGTGCGCGCCGCGCTGACGTCACCGGTCCGTTCCCGGGCCGACGTGCGGGAGTTCTGCCCGGCGCGGGTGCATCGTTCGGCGGAGGGTGGGTACCGTGCCACGCCACAGGCGGGCGGTGAGGCATTTCTCACCGGGTACGCGACGGCCAACGCGTTGCTGGCGGTGCCCGAGGCAGCGTCCGACGTCCCGGCCGGGACGGAGCTTCCGGCGCTCCTCCTGGACGGAGGTCCGGAGTGAACTTCGCACGAACGGATCGGCGAGACAGGGATTAAGCTTCCGGCACCAGTTACCGCCGCGAGGACGCCGATGACCGCATTGCCCGGCTGGCCGGCCACCCTGGCGGAAGGCCCGGTCGGCCTCCGCCCCCACCGGATCCGTGATGCCCGCGCCTGGTCCGACGTCAGACTGGCGAACGAGGAATGGCTGGCCCAGTGGGAGCCGACGTCGATGCGTCCCTGGGCCGACCGGCACCGGGTGAGCGACTACTACGAGCTGTACCGCTCGCTGCGACGCGGGGTGCGGCTCGGCCAGATCATGCCGTTCGTGGTCACGTACGAGGACCAGTTGGTCGGCCAGCTGACGCTCGGCAACATCGTCCGGGGTGCGTTCTGCTCGGCGTACGCCGGTTACTGGGTGGACGGTCGGCTCGCCGGGCGGGGCATCATCCCGACCGCGCTGGCGATGGCGGTCGACTTCTCGTTCGCGCACGCCGCGCTGCACCGGATCGAGGTCAACATCCGGCCGGAGAACACGTCGAGCCGGCGGGTGGTGGAGAAGCTCGGTTTCCGGCAGGAAGGTTTCCACCCCCGGTACCTGCACATCGACGGTGGCTGGCGGGACCACGTCGGATACGCGCTGACCGTCGAGGACGTCGCGCCCGCCGGGTTGCTTGCCCGGTGGCGGGCGGCCCGCTCCTCGGATCCTGCGCCACACGGCTAAGGCTCCGAAGGCCTCTGAGACCCCTGTGGCGGCCCGGTCTGGAGGGACAAATGTCCCGATCGGGAGCCTGAAATGGGGATGGTGACCTCCTCCTGAAGGCTGTTCGGTGAGGGGGCGTGACCGCCGAGCGCCTACGACGTTGCTCAGGTCGGTAAGCAGACACGCCCATTGAGTTCCGCAATGTCCTGGACTACCCCTCGTAGCCTCGAACTACGAGCGTGTAATTCAGTCGGAACTGGGGAGGGAGGGGCTATGCCGTCGTCTGTCCTGCTCGCGCTGGTCGTTGCTGCCGGGGTATTGATCCTGATGCCGGCCCTGGCCCACCGCTACGACACCGCACTGCGGGGTCAGGCGGAGCTTCGTGCTTCGTCGATGCGGGTGCTCCCTCGTGAGCGGCGGCGCCGGACCGTGCCGTCCGGAGGGCCGGTGCGGCCACCGACGTCGCTGATCGTTCCGGCCGCCGTGCGGACGGTTCAGGGGATCTCTGCTGATGGCCGGGACCTGACCGCGGTGCGCGCGTCGCTGGTCCGTGAGGTGATCCGGGACGGCGCGGCCGGGCCGCGCGCCCGGGTGCGGGTTCGTCGTCCGTCGGTGGGCGACCGGCCGGCCAGCGCGATCCCGGTGAGCGCGGCGCCGGTCAGTTCGCCGGTGGCTGCTCGGCAGGCCGGGGGGCCGGGGGCCGCTCGGCAGGTGAGCGGGTCGGCAGGCGTCCGGCAGGCCGGCGGGTCAGTGGCTGACCGGTCGGCGGCTGACCGGGCGGCTGACCGGTCGGCGGCTGCTCGGCCGGTGAGCGTCGCTCCGGTTCCGCAGTCGTCGCCGACCGTGGTGCCTGCGGCGGCGGTGCGGCGTGCCGCGGAACTCCAGCGGGCTCGTCGGCGTCGTCTCGTCCTGCTGCTGGCGCTGCTGGTGGCCGGCCAGGCGATCGTCGGGTTCTTCGCCGGGCCGGCGTTCTGGGCCGGTGCGGCGATCTCCGGGCTGGCGGCCGTGGGTCTGCTCGCGCGGCTGCGGCGGATCGCCGCCCAGCGTCAGCGCCGGGAGGCCCAGGAGCGGCACGCGCAGGTGCTGGTCGCCCGCGCCCGGCAGCACCGGGCCGAGGCGTTCGTCCGGCGTGCGCTGCGCCAGGCTCCGGCCGGGGTCGAGCGCGAGGCGTGGCTGGGGCCGGAGGCGGTGCGTCAGGCCGCAGGCTGGCTCGCGCTGCCGCGTGCCGAGCGTGAACGGCCCGCACGGGACGTGATTCGGGTGCTGGCCGCTGCCGGACGCGAGGTCTACTTGGCCGCCGACGGCTCCTGGGCGGTCCGTCCGGTCGCGCGGCCGGGTGCCGGTTCCTCGCCGGCGGCGCGACGCGACGCCGTCCGCCGGGACGCCGTCGCCCGGCGCCGCACGCGGACCGCCGACACGTCCCTCCCGCGCGTCGTCAACGGCTAACGCCCGTCGGCCAGCCGCCAGTCGGCGGGCGCCCGGAGGTGGGCATGCGAAACCACCTCCGGGAGCCTGGTAAGGTAAATCCCGGCTCGGGGCTGTAGCGCAGTCCGGTAGCGCACCTCGTTCGCATCGAGGGGGTCAGGGGTTCGAATCCCCTCAGCTCCACCAAGCCAGTGCAGGTCAGAGGCCGGTTTCCTCCTCGGAGGCAACCGGCCTTCTTGCTATTCGACCGTGCACGGGGGAGGCCAGGAACTGGTTGGCGCGGCGTCGGCTCGTGAGCTGCAGGTAGGTGGCGTGCGCGCCGTGCTCGGCCAGGAGAGCGGCGACCCGGGGCCGCATGCTGCGCCGATACCCGAGGACGTACTTGAGGAACGACCAGCTGACCCGGTCGTGGACGCCGTCGGTGTGCTGGCCGCCACGGTAGCGCCAGCGGCGCTGAGCGACGCCCCAGAGGCAGGTCCAGGCCGGTAGGTCGAGGAAGACGACGGTGTCGGCGCGTTCGAGCCGGATCGGCAGGGTGGAGGCGTAGTTGCCCTCGATGAGCCAGCGGTCGGCGGCGACGAGTTCGCGCTGGACGTCGGCGAACTTCTCCATCGGGGTGGGGTTCCAGCCGTCGTCGTAGTAGAGCGCGTCGAGGTGGGCGACCTCGAGCCCGAGGGCTTCACCGAGCCGGCGGGCGAGGACGGTTTTGCCGGCGCCACCGCAGCCGATGACGGCGATCCTGTCCATGCCCTCGGACGCTAGCGAACGCCGCCGACCGGCACCGTCGTCGATGGCCACGCCGACGGCAGGTTCACCGCGCGGGTGGACCCGGCCGTGAGCATGCTGGCCATGGTGGACAACGAGCGCTACGTCCGCACGACCGTCAGCATCATCACCACCGCGCTGAGCGTGCCGTTGACCGGAGGACAAGCTACCGTCGGTGGACGTGAGGCTTCCGGTCCTCGACTCATGGCTCCACTACTCCGAACACGGCGCCGGGCCACCGGTCCTGTTCCTGCACGGCAACCCGACCTCGTCGTACCTCTGGCGGGACGTCATCGGCCCGGTCGCCGACGCCGGCTACCGCTGCCTGGCCCTCGACCTGATCGGTATGGGCCAATCCGGCAAACCGGATCTCGGCTACCGCCTGGTGGACCACCTCCGCTACGTCAACGCGTTCCTCGACGCGCTGGATCTGGACGACGTGACGCTGGTCGGCCACGACTGGGGCGCGGTCATCGCCCTGGACCTGCTGCGGACCCGCCCCGACCAGATCGTCGCCGTGGCGTTCTGCGAGGGCCACCTGCATCCGATCGAGCGCTGGGCGGACCTGGACGCCGGCGGCCGCGAGCTGTTCGGGCGGCTGCGGACGCCCGGGGTCGGCGAGCAGCTGGTGCTGGAGGAGAACTTCTTCGTCGAGACGGTTCTGCCGAGCGGCGTGCTGCGTCGGCTCACCGACGACGAGTTGGACGCCTACCGCGCCCCTTACCCGGACGCGGCGAGCCGTCGGCCGCTGCTGCAGTGGCCACGTGAAATCCCGATCGAAGGCGAGCCCGCCGACGTGACGGCGGTGGTCCGCACGAACCAGCGCACGATCGCCGAGTCGTCAGCACCGAAGTTGCTGCTGCACGGCGAACCGGGCGCGGTGGTCGGCGCGGCCGAGGTGGCGTGGTGCCGCGCCCACGGCCAGAACCTCGACGTGGTCAATGTGGGCCGCGGCTCGCATTTCCTGCCCGAGGATCTCCCCGGGCCGATCGCCGAGGCGTTGTGTGGATGGCTGAACCGACAGTTCGGTCACCGCGGAACGTAGACGCGATTCCATTCCGCGGCCAATGCCTCGTGAATCGCACCGTTGGAGAGCAGGCAACCGTTGACCGGGCGGTCGTACCGCTGGTCGGCGCCGGTGCGGTCGGTAACCGTCCCACCGGCCTCTCGCACCAGTAGACAAACGGCGGCGACGTCGTGCGCGGCGGTGCCGCTGTAGAGATCGGCGTCCCACGCTCCCTCGGCCACCTTGCAGCCGGAGAAGACGCTCGGCCACGGGAACCGGCGGGGTTCGGAGTCGAAGCCGGCGCCGGTGGTGACCCGGAGCAGGCCGTCCGCGTTCAGACCGCTCGGGGACGCCACTGTGCCCGCGGCGCTGACCGTGGTCGGCGCGGTGACGCCGTCGTGCGCGGACACCGTCAGCGGGGTGCCATCGCGGTAGGCCCCGCCGCCGTGGCCGGCCCAGTACGACTCCCGCGTCGACGGGTTGTGAGCAACGGCGACCACCGGCCGACCGTCGAGCACCAGCGCGATCGACACCATGAAAACCGGGATGCCGAGGATCAGCTGCTGGGTGCCGTCCACCGGGTCGATGACCCACGTGCGGTCGCCGCCGGTGACGTGGCTGGCCTCCTCGCCCTGTACGCCGTCGCCGGGAAATCGCTCCTGGACCGCGCTGATGAACCGGTCGTTGATCTGCCGATCGGCGGTGGTCACCAGGCTGCGGTCCGCCTTGGCCTCGACGCGATAGCCGTTCGCGACGATCTGCCGGATCTCCTGACCGGCGAGCGTGGCGAACGTCCGGGCGAAGTCCAGCTCCGCCTCCCAGCCGGTCATGCGGCTGTCCAGGGCGTCATGAGCGTGGCCGGGTCGTCGAGGAGGACGGCGTAGACCGACTCGGCTGCGCCGACCAGCCCGGCGTCGTCCCCGAGTGTGCTGGTCTCGATCGGCGGCAGGTCAGACCGGTGGAGCGGCAGGCAGGCCGCGGCAGCGGCCTCGTGTACCCGTTCGGACGCCGCGGCGAAGAGCGTCGCGGCGTGCCCGGCGAGCAGGACCAGGTCCGGGTCGACGGCCGTGACCAGCGCGCCGATGCCCCGGCCGAGCGCGCTCGCCGTGCGAGCCACCGCGTCCCGCGCGCTCCGAGAGCCGTCCGCGAGGACCTCGCCCGCGACCGTCTCGGCCGTCCAGGGCGTGGCGTCTCGGCCGGCGGCCTCGGCCAGGGCCACCTGGTCGACCGAGGTCTCCCAGCATCCCCGGTTCCCGCACCGGCAGAGCCGGTCGCCCGTACCGAACGGCAGGTGACCGTACTCACCGGCCAACCCGCGACGCCCGGCGACCAGACGGCCGTCGGCGAGCAGCGCCCCGCCCAACCCGACCGCGGCGTGCAGGTACAGGACCGTGCCGACCCCTCGGGCCCGGCCGCGGACGCTCTCGGCCAGCGCCGAGCTGTTTGCGACGTTGTCGATGCGGGCGCGGCGGTCGGCCGGCAGCCCGAGCCGGTCGAGGACGTCGAGATCGAGGTCGGCCCATCCGAGTCCGGGCGCGGAGAGGACCCGCCGGGTGCGGCGGTCGACGAGGCCATGCATCGCCACCCCGACGCCGGCGTGGCGGCCGGTGAGCGTGTCCAGCCGGCGCGCGAGCAGGGACCGGGCGGTGTCGAGCACGGCGTCCACCTCGCGGCCGGGCAGCGCCTCGGTGGTCACGTCGCAGGGAGCGCCCCCGATCGGGATGGTGGCGGTGCGAGCGGCGTGGGTCGTGATCTCCAGCGCGACGACGACCGGGCCCTCCTCGGCCGGGCCGAGCCGCGCGCTCGGGCGGCCACGTCGACCGGTCGTCTCGGCGGCGCGCTCCCGGACGAGTCCCAGAGCGTCGAGATCGGAGACCAGCGCGCCGACCGTGGCGCGAACGCACCCCAGCCGGCGACCGAGCTCGGCACGGGTCAGCGGGCTGTCAGCCTCGTGGACCGCCCGCAGAGCCCGGGACAGGTTGGCGCTGCGCAGATCGGCAGCCGTTGACGTCCTCACGCCGCCGATTATGCTCATGGCGTGAACATAATGCCAGTGGGCATGCTGACCCGGGAATACCCACCGTTCGTGTACGGCGGCGGCGGTGTTCACGTGGAGTTCCTGGTCCGGCACCTGCGCCGCAGCGGCGTCGCCGTGGACGTGCATTGCCTGGGAGAACCGCGCCCCGGCGCGGCCGCGTACGCCCTGGGCGACCTCGGCGGAAACCCGGCGCTCGACGTGCTCGCCGGAGACCTGGCGATCGCCGGCGGGCTCGGCGGCGCGAGCCTCGTTCACTCGCACACCTGGTACACGAACATGGCCGGGCACTGGGCCGCGCGGCTCCACGACGTTCCGCACGTCCTTACCGCCCATTCCCTGGAGCCGCTGCGTCCGTGGAAGGCCGAGCAACTCGGCGGTGGGTACCGGCTCTCGTCCTGGGCCGAGCGCACGGCGATCGAGAGCGCCGACGCGGTGATCGCGGTCAGCGCGGCCATGCGGGCCGACGTGCTCGCGCAGTACCCGGTGTTGGACCCTGCCCGCGTCGTGGTCATCCGGAACGGCGTCGACCCAGATCTGTACTTTCCGGACCCCGATCCGGCCGTCCTCCGGCGGCTCGGCGTGGATCCGGCCCGGCCGTACGTCGCGTTCGTCGGGCGGGTCACGAGGCAGAAAGGCTTGCCGCACCTGTTACGGGCCGCCCGGCTCGTCGACCCGGACGTCCAATTTGTCCTGCTGGCTGGGGCCGCCGATACTCCGGAAGCCGCGGCCGAGGTCCGGCAACTGGCGGCCGAGCGCGCGGGCGTCGTCCTGGTTCCCGAGATGCTCCCTCCGGACGACGTCCGGCAGGTCCTGAGCAGTGCCGCAGTGTTCTGCTGTCCCTCGGTGTACGAGCCGCTGGGCATCGTCAACCTGGAGGCGATGGCGTGCGGGACCCCGGTCGTCGCCGGTGCGATGGGCGGCATCCCGGAGGTGGTCGCCGACGGCGTCACAGGCACGCTGGTCCCGTACGACGCGGCCGACGAGCAGTCCTTCGAACGGGATCTGGCGGCCGCGATCACCCACCTGGTGGCCGACTCCGCTACGGCCACCGCGATGGGAGCGGCCGGCCGCAGGCGCGTACTCGACGAGTTCGGCTGGGACGCGGTCGCGGCCCGGACAGCGGCTCTCTACACCGAGGTCCAGGGCTGATCCGCAGTGCCACCGCCGCGTCCGTAGGCTGCGAACGTGCACATCGAGTCGTTCGCGATCGTGGTGGAGTCCTATGACCCGGCGATCGAATTCTTCACCGAGGTTCTCGGCTTCGAGTTGGTCGAAGACTCACCGGCGGTGACCACCCACGGCGGCCGCCCGAAGCGCTGGGTCGTGGTCCGGCCGCCGGGCGCGCAGACCGGCATCCTGCTCGCCCAGGCCGACGGCGAGCGTCAGGCTGCGGCGGTCGGCGACCAGTTCGCCGGCCGGGTCGGTTTCTTCCTCCGGGTGGACGACTTCGAGGCGCACTACGAGCGCATGCGGGCAGCCGGGGTGGAGTTCGTCGGCGAGCCGCGCGACGAGCCCTACGGACGGGTCGTCGTGTTCCTCGACATCGCCGGTAACCGCTGGGACCTGCTGGGCCCTCGCTAGCCCGCGCGGTACGGCGTCCGGCGCGGCCACGGATGCCTAGCGCGAATGGCGTCCTTGCGGCGCCGCGAATACCGATAATGGACCCCGGGGTACGCGCGGTGACTGGGGGGTCATGACCACAGATGCCACGGTTCGGTCTGCCACGACCGCCGACTTGGACGCACTCGCGGAGCTGCACGGGTTAGCGGGGCCCGGCCTGGGCGCGCCGCCACCGGATACTTCTGAAGGCGTCCGGTTGGCCGAGGTCGGCAGTGTCCCAGTCGCCTACCTGGTGGTCGAGCGGCCGCCCGGTTCCCACGTCTTCTTGTCGTCCCTCGTCGTGCATCCGGAACGGCGGAGCCACGGCGATGAGAAACTGCTGATCGCCGACGTGCTGCAGGAGGCCAAGGGGCGCGACGTCCGCGATCGGCCGGCAGTCTCGATGCAGGTAGCGGTGGACGACACGGACCTGCTGCATGCTCTGTTCGAACAGGGGTTCGTCGGACGGCGAGCGCTGGACAACCTGTTCGCGCCCGGGCGGCACGGCCTCTACTGCGTCTACAAGAGCCGGTACGAGTACCTCGACCCGGATGAGCGGTACCTCCTCGCGCTGACGTCCTGGCAGGCCATTCAACGCCTGATCGACGAGGAGAGCTACGCGGTCACCGGCGCGTACCACCTCGGCGGCCGGCGGGTGCTCGAGGTGGCGCGCTTCGAGAACGAGGACATCGCCACGCTCCAGTCCGACGAGTCGATGGCGGGCATTGCGTTCGCGGCCGGCATCTTGGCGGCGATCACGTTCGTGCTCGGCTTCTCGTTCACGTCGGGGAAGTACCCGGACGACATCAAGGTGCTCCTGCTCGGCGCGGCGTTGACGACGACGCTGGCGCTGATCATCTACGCGAACACGTCGGGCGAGCTGGCGCGGCTGCGGTCCAATGCATTCGTCGACAACATGAAGTGGGGCAACGTCCTCTCGGAGTACGGCGGAGTTCTACCGTTCGTCGTCTCGCTCGAAGTGACGTACGCGCAGCTGACGCCGTCCTGGGTGCCGGCCCTGATCACCGGTGGGGTGGCCTCGGTGGCGTTGGGCTGCTACTTCCGGTCGGGTTTCTCGCTCGCTAGCCGGTTCACCCAGTCGGTGTGGACCCACCTTCTCACCGCTGTCATCGTCATCGCGCCCGCGGCCGGCGCCGTTGTCGTCCGGTACTCGCCGATCAGCTGGCCGTGGACGCTGGCGTTCGCGGGCTCCCTGATCGCCCAATCGACGGTCTTCCTGTTCGCGCGCCGGAGCGAGGCGGGAACCCGAGATGGCATGCAGCGCTGGCAGATCCGACGCTAATTCAATCGCCGTTTCATCAGTATCCGGTCCTCGCGCTCGCCGAAGTGGTCCGGGAATCTGCTGACCTGCTCGTACCCGAGGCGCTGATAGAAGCGGAGCGCCGTCGCATTCTCTGGGTCTACGGTCAGTACAGTGGCCGATACTCCCGCGCGCGCCAGAAACAACTCCACCTGCGCGGTGAGGTTGCTTCCTATCCCACGCCGCTGGTGGTCCGGTAGAACGCCGGTCGACAATATCCATCCCTGTAAGACTTCGTCCTGCCTCCGTGCTGCGATGGCGTATCCAACGATCTCGTTGTGGAAATCAGCAATCAAAAAGCCGTCGCCACAAATGTCCAGTGCCTGAACGAAGAAGAAGCCTGGAAACAGATCGTGCCCGGCGAAGGCCATGGCGTCGACGTGGATAACTCCGAAGAGGTCCTCCCGGCGGCACTGCCTGATTCGGTACTCAGGCGGTAGGGGCGCCGTCGGGTCATGGTGCTTCATGCTTGCCCCCTGCGGAGTCCACAGTGTGTGATCGCGCCCGTGCCATCCGTGATTCCATGATAGGACTGGTTACTGGCCGGTTACTGCAGCGACCGACGTCGAGCGGAGCCACGGGTGACACAAGACGACCGATCCGGGGCGGGGCCGGCTGTACGAAACGCCGATGCCGACTGGGATCGCTTCGACCCGTCGTCCTATGTAGATGACAACTACCTGCAGGTCCGCGACGACGACCGACACATCCTACGGGTAGTCCGGGACTTCTTCACTGACGCCGGATTCAGGCGCGGTCGGTTCGGGATCCGGCGGGGTGAACGAACCGCGGTGGACGTCGGCACCGGTGCCAATCTCTACCCGGCGCTGGCGATGCTGCCGTTCGTCGACCGCCTGGTGCTGGTCGAGCGTGGCGCGGCGAACGTCGCCTGGCTGGACCGGCAGCAGGCAGAGTTCGACGACAACTGGCTCCTGTTCTGGAACGAGTTGACGACGAGGCGGCCTTATCGCCGCGTGCGCGATCCGCGGCAGCTGTTTCGACAGAAGGCGCACATTCGTCACGATGACTTATTTCGGCTGAAAGGTCGGCAGTACGACTTGGGGACGATGTTCTTCGTCGCTGAGTCGCTGTCGACCAAAGAGGCGGAATTCATCGGTGCGATGGAGTCTTTCGTCGGATCGCTGCGCCAAGGTGCGCCGTTCGCCACGTCGCACATGGAAAACTCTCATGGATACAGCGTGCACGGCGTGCCGTTCCCGGCGCATGCGGTCGACAAAGCGGCCGTTGAGGACGTGCTCACACGCGTCGCGACGGACGTGTCGGTCCAACGCGTTCCGTACGGGGCGGACGGGTCGTTGCGAGAGGGGCACGAGGCGATGATCGTTGCGACGGGCCGAGCGGGGCCCCGAGCTGTTCGCGAGTAGCGCTACTCGCCCTTCAGCCGCGGTACGTCCACGAACGTGTGCTGCTTCATCACCAGGCGGGAGAGGTTGAGACCGTGGTGGTTGTCGTTCCGCTCGATCTCCCGGTAATCCAGGTTCTTGTAGAGCGTCACCGCCGGCACGTTGTCCGGGTCGACGGTCAGCATGACCTCGCTACAACGCTGGCTCTTGAAGTAGGTCTCCGCAGCGTCCATCAGGTGGTAGCCGACGTGGTGCCCGCGGTGCTCGGCGTGCACGGCCACCGACATGACCCAACCCAGGTCCGGATAGCGCGCGTCGAGAACGGCGAGGAGGTACCCGACCACGGCCGGGCCGTCCGCTGAGTGACTCTCGGCGACGAGAAAGCCCCCGCCCAGCACCGTGGCGAGCTGTTCGAAGAACAGCACCGGATAGGGATCGTCGCCGAAGGCGCTGAGTTCGACGCCGTACACGCCGGCAAGGTCGGAGGCGCGAAACTCTCGCACGCGATAAGGGCCGAAGGTCTGCCCGACATACGGCTCGCGCGGAGGCGCCGGCTTCTTCGGGTCGACCTCACGGGATCGTTCGGCGAGGTATCGCATCGCCCTCGCGTGCAGCAGCTCATCGACGCCGCTGCGGGCGTGCGCCGGGTTGACGGCCGAGGACAGCACGACCCCGTGATCGGGGTGGGCGGCGTCCAGCATGGTGACCGAATAACCGACTACTTCGCCGCGATACTCGGCAACGACGAAGCCTTCCCCAAGAATGTCGGCGAACTGCCCGAACAGGAATTGGGGGTAGACATCTGCTGTAGCAAACTTAGCGCAGGCGATGGCATATACTGCGTCCAGGTCACGCGTCTCGCCGACGCGAACCAAATACCCGTCAGAGCTTGATTCGGTCGTCGCCTGCTCGTGGATGGCCGCAGTCACGTCGTTCCTTCGCAGTAGTCGTAGACAACTGAACCTACCACCCGTCCAAGGCGCCGACTGTGCGCGCGGTGACACTGTCGACTACAGCGGCAAGAGCGATTCTTACGCTCCTGCAGCCGGAGCCTCAGGGGCACTGGCTGGAGATCTTGCACCCGCTCACGTCGCGCGCGCAAGCAGCCGCGCGACCTGGGCACAAGCCTGTTACAAGCCTTTCGTCCGGCCGCAACGTTCATCCGCAGCTCACGCCTTCCTTAGCGGACGGATTGTCGGGCACTCGATCGTGTTACGGCTCGTACGGGGTTCGGGTTCACTCTCGCCGCTAGTGCTCGACAACTCCCGTGTGTGAGGTTTGTTGATCGCTTCTCTCTATGAGTTGTTTATCCCCTTTGTTGGTTCTGCAAACCATAGGACTTTTTGAGTGTGATGGTGCGCGATGAGCCGTCCAATGCCTCATGACTGATCAATGTACGCGGGGTTGATCAGATGTCCCGTGAGAGTCATGAGTTTGCACGGGTCGCCCGTGTGAAGTTCGTCGGTCGACGGGCAATGGGCGTCCGTCGGTCCGTTCTGTACGGCGTGCCCGGTGTAGTAGCGTGTTAAACGGTCGCTTGTGGCGCATCTACCGTGGCGGCGGCGGCTCGGCGTTCGCCATTGACGTCTCGGATGGGGGAGGGTGGCGATGACGCGATGAGAGTGCAGCCACGGCAGCAAATCCTCGACATTTGGCGCGCGGTCGCGAGCCTCGGGGTAAACGGCGAAAAGGCCGGCGGCTGGAAGTGGGGCGGCCGCGACGGGCGAAACTCCATTTCCGACGCGGAGCAACTGCTCTGCATCATGCATCCCGCTTCACTCGTCAACATCTTCCGTCTCGACCAGCCGGACGAAACGGACGACGAGGCGGCCGACGCGCTGCGGAAGATCGGCGACAGCATCGACATTCCGCGCCGTCTGATCCGCTACTTGACCGAATATCTGCACGAGTACGTCGATACTGATGGCGCGCCGGATTTCTCCGGCGGCTCGTACTTCAACGCCGATGATCCCGAGAAAATCTCCGACGAACAGCGAAAGCTGCACGTCGTCGACGCGTACTCGATGTCGATCACGCTCACGCTGGCCACGATCGGTTTCGTCCGGGTCCTCCGGGCCAGCCTGACCCGGCAAGAGTTGATCGACGAGGCGAAAGAGCTGGAGCGGCTGGCGAGCGTCCGGCTGAGCGCGGCGATGGTGGGGTTGCTGCGGAGCTTCACCGTCAACGTGTTCGAAGAGGGCTCGCTTCCCTGGCAGACGCTGATCGGCACGGTCAACCAGCGTCGGGCGCCGGAGGCCCAGGTCGTCGAAGACCTTCAGACCCGCCTCAAGGAGGTCCGCGCCGGGCTGCGTGACCTGAGCATCGGTTCCGGCCAGCAGTCCGAGCTGGAGAAGCCGAACCTGCTGTTCGAGTGCGGCTGGACCTGGGGGACGCTGCGCGGCGCTCCGGAGATCGAGACCACGGAACCCGTCGGGGTGCAGCGCGAGGGCCTCGCGCAGCGCCGACCGCTGCTGTACTTCACGACGATCGCCCTGGCCGGCATCGTCGACCTCACCAGCGAGCGAACGCGAGTCCTGCGCCTGCTCAACGAGGAGCAGCAGCGGCTGGCGGCAGCGCTCCAGCTCCGGTACGACCTCGTGCGCTCGTACTGGGCGACGATCGCGAGTTCTGAGTCCGAGCGCTGGCCGCTCGAAGACATTCCCTGGCGGACCAGTGACGGCGAGGAGTCGGAGTACTTCAGCCTGCTGGTCACCTCGCTGGTCACCCACGACCTCGCGCAGCGGAAGGCGCCCGACAGCGACCTCGAGCGGGTGCTCAGCGTGCTGTTGGAGCTGGCCAGCCGCGGGCGTGTCACCCGTCGCCCGCTCGCCCGCGACCAGGCGCTCGACCTGCACGACCCGGGCGTCCCGCTGCGCCTGGCCGGCAGCGACACCGAGGGCGGCCCGTCGCTGACCTGGGTCGTCTCCGACTTCTCGGTCATGCTCCTCAAGCGTGTCATCACGCTGGCCGGCCTGACGCGGAGCCCCGAGTTGCGGAGCGACCTGGGGCGCCTGGCCGACCAGGTCTGGGATCACCTGGCGACGCGGCGGATCGCGCGGCCGGAGGGCTCACTCTGGGATCAGCCCGCCGAGGTCTTCGGACGCGGTGCGACCTACACCCAGCCGTCCTGGTACCAGACCGAGCGGGTCATGGAGTGCCTCGTCATGATGGCGGACCTGGTGCTCGACAAGCCGCCGCGCAGCGACCTGCTGCTGCAGACGGCCACCCACCAGATCAGCGAGGCCGCGCAGCTCCTCGACCGGGAGTTGTTCAGCGGCTCGCTCGAGGCCGGTCCGGCGATGCGTGGAAGCATGCAGCGGCTGCGAGCCCACCTCCGCCGTGCCCAGGAGATCGTCAACGACAAGCCGGCTACGGCGTCCGCGTTGGTGGCGGACGTACTGCGCGGCCTCGACGAACTCGACGCCGCCCGCCAGAGCGCTGCGGAGTGAGCGGACATGATCGTCTTCGCGACCTCGGACAAGGGCGGTACCGGCCGATCGGTGACTGTCAGTAACGTCGCGTATCGTCGCGCGCTCGACGGCATCAACGTGTGCTATCTGGACTTCGACTTCGGATCGCCGACGGCGGGCGCGATCTTCCAGCTCAGCGACGTGGCCCGGGGTGTGAAGAAGCGTCCGGGGACGCACACGTACCTGCGGGGCGGCGCCAGCGACCCGATCCAGTGCGACATCTGGAAACAGACCAACCGCGCGGAGCTCGACCGGCCCCGCGGCGCCGGTCGGCTGGTGCTCCTCCCCGGCGATGAGGGCGGCGGCGAGTTCGCGCGCCTGCCGGGGGACGCCGCACGCTGCGCGACCCTGCTGGCCAACCTCGACGACGAGTTCGACCTCTGCATCGTCGATCTCAGCGCCGGCCGGTCCTACGCGACCGAGCTCGTGCTGGAAGCCCTGACCGACCCCGCGCTCGGCCAGGTCGGGTGGCGCTGGCTGGTGTTCCACCGCTGGACCAGGCAGCACATCATCGCCGCGAACGGACTGGTGTACGGCGAGCGGGGAATCATCGACGGCGGGAAGACCATCGGTCTGGACGGTGCGGCGCTCACCAACGCGATCCGGTTCGTTCGTACCGCGGTCGTCGACCCGGACTCGGACCAGCTGTCGGGCCTTCGTGCGGCCCAGGTGGCGTGGTTGCGCAGGTGTAATCGGGAACTGCAGGAGCTCGCCGGCCGGCACCACCTCGGCCGGACGAACCTGCTCGGCAGCATCCCGCTCGATCCGGTCCTCCAGTGGCGGGAGCAACTGATCCTCGACGACGACGTGTACGCGCGGCAGGTCGCCAACAGAGCGACGATCGAGGCGTTCATCGCGCTCGCCGGGAAGCTCGCCGAAGACGCCCGGTGGGAGCGCCTGTGAACGCCGTCGAGGCGACCTACGGCGAAGCGTCAGCGCGCGGCAAGGTGGACTCGCTACCGCTGTCGCATCTGTCCATCGAGCTGGGGCACCTCTATCGCGAGGACTTCCGGCCCGGTAAGGATCTCGTCGACCATTTCCGCCGGGTCGCGCCGTGGGTGGAGAGCGCCACCCGGGCGTTCGGCTCGCCGTCCGAGCGGAACCGCACGCGGGTCAGCACCTGCTTTCTGATCGACGACTACTTCGCGCCGTTCAGCACGCCCGACGTCGTCATCCCGGCGTTGCAGGAGGCAGCCGCGGCCGCCGGCGTCCGGATCGACTATCTGGCCAGGGAAGCGGCCTGCGCCGTCTCCGACGACGTCGAGTTGGCCTCGCTCGTCATGGATCGCCTGGTACCGGAGCCCGCCGTCGGTGACGATGGGTCACGTCCACCCGCGACCGAGACCGGCTGGCTGAGCAACGGCACCCGCTCGCCGATCGGCGGCGGCGAGGCGATGGGCCGAAGCCGTGGATGGGAACCGCCGCGACAGAATTCCGCGCGCCGCCACTCGGTATTCGTCGACGTCGAGCTGTGGAGCGAAGAACCCAAGAGACGAGTCTGGTCCTGCGCTTTTCTCGCCGCGGTGTGGCAGTTGGTGCGTTTGGGAGTGCTGCGTTTCAAGGGCGCGCCGGTCTCCGTTCCACAGCCATTTCGGCCGGAGTTCATAGATCAGTGGGAGAATCTTCCGGCTGTTGTTCAGTTGAATCCCGACGCCGATCCTTTTTGTGCGTACCAAACACTCTCCGTGCTCTCGACCCGCTTCTTGTTGACGGAGCAGGCGGTGCGCGTGATCCTCAGTCAAATTAATGTGGACGATGCGGTGGCCGCCGAGATCACTCAGCGAAGTGTGGCCGAAGGTTTCCGTCTTCCGGGCGAAATCGTCAACCGCATCAACTACGTTTTTGATGGGAGCGTCGTCGGCGACCCATAGCCGGCCGTGACTGGAACCGGGGGCGAGAGTGCTGGTGCTTGGCGAGATACACACAGGACTGCTGCGGCATTCCGCACCAATCACGAACGCGATGGCGCAGCGCGTCCTTTCGCGTCGTCTGGGCGATGCTGTCCGGTCTTCCGTCCGACCGGTTTCTTATGTCGTTTCCCCGGACCTCTACGACGGCCTCGATTGCCGGTTGAGCACCGCCTCCGGCGCGGGCCCGCGCGCGGTCGGCACCGCGGCCTCGTTCGCCGCGATCACCGGCGGGCAGATTCTGCAGACGGCCACCACCGTGACCGCCCAGCGGGGCGAGACCAGCCGACGGATGCCGTGGTCCCACTACCTGGCGCGGCCGGGTGTGATCGAGACGCTCGGCTCGTTCCCGGACGAGCGCGTCGCCACCGGCTGGCCCGCCGCCGACACTCCCAACCTCGGTGCGATCGGTAAGCGGTTGTTCAGCGCGGTGCAACGCTCACCTGACCTGGGCGGAAGGCCACCGTTCCGGGCCACCCGGACCCGGCTGCGGTGGGTCCTGACCGAGGACGCGGACAACCCGCGGATCGAATTCTCGATGGAGTCCGACGAACTGCGGACCGTGCGGATGGCGGGCACCGGCCTCCAGCCCCGCGAGGTGGCCGACTTCTGTGCTGACCTGGCGCTGCACGACTGGCTGCTCAGCGTGCTGCTCGACATCATCGACCGGAGCCGGCTCGACTCGTCCGGCGATCGGATGACGGTCGACCCGCTCCGGGACGCGATCGACAACGTGCTGCACCACTGGATGCCCGCTGCCCGGCTGGGAGGCGGGATGCAGCCGTTCTGGGACGGCGTGGACCGCGCCTCCGGCCTGACGCGGCAGTGGCAGGCGCAGGTCGAGCGGATCCGCAATCACCTCGCGGTGCGCATGCTCGATCGTCTCGACGTGACGGCGCAGCCACTCGAGGGCTCCCTGCGGTCGGCGGCGGGAAACGTATGAGCAGGGACTCGCGGGGCGCGAGGAGTCCCATGGGGACGAGCAACGCACGGATAGCTCGGCGGATCATCGTCTCGTTGGGAATCGGCGGCCTCACCTACGGCCTGACCACGCTCACGAATCGCAGCGGCTCGGGCAGCGTCGATCAAGCCGCGCTGACGTCGCTGACGCTGTCGGTCTTCCTCGGCGGCGTCGTACTCGTCGTGCAATTCCTGATGGAACTCGAAGGCCGGTTACGGGCGATCGAAGAACGGCAGATCGAGCACGAGCAGAACATTCACGAGTTGGTCAATCGCGCCTTCATGCAGATCAGTGAGTCCGCGCGCCTGTTCGGGCTGCTGGAGGAGACCGCGGCGCGCTCCGATGCGGTCACGCAGATGGTCCAGCATGCGATCCTGATCAAGCCTGGTGAGCCCGCCCTCGTGTACCAATTCGCGCAGAACGAGATCAACCGGACGTCGTCGTTCTTGAAGGCCCTGGCCGCGGGTGAGGCGACGTACGAGGGTGAGGACCGGGACTGGCTGATCGGCCTGACCGACTGCACGCGCACGCACATCGACGCGACGAGCTTCGCGACCGTGGACGGGGGCGGTGACAGCTTCGGCAACGGCTTCTGGCAGAGCGCGCTGGGGCGTCGGTATCTGCAGGCCCAGCAGGACGCCCGCCGCCGCGGCGTCACGGTGCGGCGGATCTTCATCTTCGACAAGCCCGACATGGTGACCGACGAGGGCTTCGGCGACATCTGCGCGATGCAGCGCGCCGCGGGCATCGAGCTTCGAGTGCTCGACTACCACCGCATCAACCAGTCCCACATGGACCTGCGTGACTTCATCATCTTCGACGGTGAGGTCAGCTACGAGACGGTGGCCTCGTCGAGCCGGGTGGACCACGCGGTCCCGGCGATACTCAATACCAAGCTGGTTCTCGATATCGGCCAGCTCCGGAAGCGGGCGGCTGATTTTGAATATCTGTGGTCGCTGGGGAAGTCCCTGGAGGAATACCTCGTGCCCGCGGTCTAGGAGGTGAGGTCTTATCGGTAGCCGTTACTAGCGTCACTCGGGTATTGGCGCTGTCGACGATAACCGGGTGAGGGGCCGTGATCGATCCGTACTTCGTCTTTGTCGCGCTACTGTTCAACATTCTCGGGACGAGCGTCTACGTCCGAAAGGCCTTACAGGGCCGGGTCAAGCCGCACTTGGTCACCTGGACGTTGTGGGCGATCGTTCCGTACATCGCGTTCGTCGCTCAGCTCAGCGAGGGTGTGCATCTTCCGGCTTTCATCACGCTGGTCGCCGGGGTCAATCCGACCCTCACCCTACTGGTTTCGATGCGTAGCAGATCTGCGCACTGGCGGACCTCGCGCTCGGATTTTGTGTGCGGTGTTTTCGCCGCGCTGGGCGTTGTCTGCTGGGGTGTGTTCGCCGACGCCCGGTACGCGATCGTATTCGCGATACTCGCTGACGCCCTAGCGGCTATTCCGACGTTCGAGAAGTCGTTCACGAACCCGGAGAGCGAGAGCTGGATTCAGTACGCGTGCCTCGCGATCAGCAGCCTCATCGTGTTGGCTTCACTGGATACCTGGAGCTTTGCCGGCTACGGCTGGGCCGCGTATCTGGCGCTGCTCGGCGCGGGTCTCGCGGCGACGATCCTGGTGCGCGGCCGCCGATTGCGCGCCGAGGGTCCGGTCGTGGTGCGCCGGGCCACCCGCCGGGTCAACGACGACAACTCGGTACCGGCGCAGCCCTGGCGCTAGACGCGCGTCGATACTGGGGCGGTGAGCGCTCAGGGCAGGGTCATCCTCGCAGGCGTGCCGTTGGGTAATTCGGGCGACGCGACCGACCGGCTCAAGGAGGCGCTGGCCACCGCCGACGTCATCGCGGCCGAAGACACCCGGCGGGCGCGCCGCCTGGCGTCCGATCTGGGCGTCACGGTCACCGGGCAGATCGTCCGCTACGACGACGTCACCGAGCAGCGGCAGACCGACGGCCTCCGCGACCGGGCCGCCGCGGGCGCCACCGTCCTCCTGATCACCGACGGGGGCATGCCCAGCGTCTCGGACCCCGGATATCGGCTGGTCACCGCCGCGATCGCGGCCGACATCCCGGTGGCGGTGCTGCCCGGGCCGTCGGCGGTGACCACCGCGTTGACGCTCTCCGGCCTCCCGTCCGACCGGTTCTGCTTCGAGGGCTTCCTGCCGAGCGCGCCGGGAAAGCGAAAGTCCGCGTACGCGGCGCTGGCCGCCGAACAACGCACGATGGTGTTCTTCGAGTCGCCCCGGCGCATCGGCTCCTCGCTGGTCGACGCGGCAGCGGCGTTCGGCGCCGACCGGCCGGCCGCGGTCTGCCGCGAGCTGACCAAAACCCACGAGGAGGTGCGCCGGGGGACGCTCGGTGCGCTCGCCGAGTGGGCGAAGGACGGGTTGCTCGGCGAGGTCACGGTCGTGATCTCGGGCGCGCCGCCGCCCCGGCCAGAAGACGCGCCGGACGCTGCCGAGCTGGCGCGGAGGGTGGCGCTCGCCGAGGCCAGCGGTGTGCCGCGCAAGGAGGCGATGCGGGCGGTCGCCGCCGCGGTCGGCGTCCCCAAGAGCGTCGTTTATGACGCAGTGACCGCGGCCAAGAACGACCCTAGCGTCCGAAATACGTGATATGTACTAAGCGTGAGCGAGCCGCCCCTCGGAGAGCTGCTCGTCGACGCAGGCCTCATCACCCCGGCCCAGCGTGACTGGGCCCTCGACACCCAGCGCCGCACCGGATCACGCCTCGGCGCGATCCTGGTGGCCGCGGGAATCGTCCGCCGGCAGGCCCTCTACCGGTTCCTCGCCGAGCGCTGGAACTGCCCGTTCGTCGACGTCGCCGGAAGCGCGCTCGACCCCGCGCTGCTCGGCCGGGTCACCCCCGAGCAACTCGCCCGCGAGGGCTGGATCCCGATCGGCCGCGGCCCCGCAGCCCGCGGCCCCGCAGCCCGCGCCTCCGCGGCCGAATCCGCACCCGCCGCAGACGCGGTGCTCGTCGCCACCGTCGACCGCCCCACCGCCGCTCGAAGAGCCCACATCGAGAAGACCCTCGGCGAGACCGTCGACCTCGGCGTCACCACCGAGTGGGACCTGATCCAGGGCCTCCACCGCGGCTACCAGGAGGTCATCGCCGACCAGGCGTCGCTCGGACTCTGGCGCCGCAACGCCACCCAGTCCGCCAGGACCGTCCTGCTCCCCGCGCAGAAGGTCGGCCTGGCCGCCGCCGTCGCAGTCATCGTCGCCGCCGCAGTCCTGGCCCCCGAAGCTACGGCCGCCGCCACGATGGCGCTGCTCAGCGTCATCCTGCTCGCCGGCGTCGCGTTCAAGTTCGTCGTCTGCATGGTCGGTGCCCGCCACGAGCGGGACGAGACCGTCACCGACGACGACGTCCGCGCGCTCTCCGACGAGAACCTGCCGATGTATACCGTGCTCGTCCCGGTCTACCGCGAGGCGAACGTCGTCTCCGACCTGCTGAAGAACCTCGGCGACCTGGACTGGCCCAGGGAGCGGCTGGAAGTGCTCCTGCTCCTCGAGGCCGACGACACCGAGACGATCGCCGCCGCGCGCGCCGCCGATCCACCGGCCACGTTCACGTTCGTCGTGGTCCCCGACGACCTCCCGAAGACCAAACCCAAGGCCTGCAACGTCGGCCTTTACCTGGCGCGCGGCGAGTACCTGGTCATCTACGACGCCGAAGACCGGCCGGACCCCGACCAGCTCAAGAAGGCGCTGCTCACGTTCCGGCGCGGTGGTGACGACCTGGTCTGCGTCCAAGCGGCGCTGAACTACTGGAACGCCGACGAGAACTGGCTGACCAGGATGTTCACCCTCGAGTACTCGTTCTGGTTCGACTACATGCTGCCCGGCCTGGAGCGGCTGCGGCTGCCGATCCCGCTCGGCGGCACGTCCAACCACTTCCGGGTCGACGCACTGCGCGAGCTCGGCGGCTGGGACCCGTTCAACGTCACCGAGGACGCCGACCTGGGCATCCGTGCCGCCGCGCTCGGCCGGACCGTGGGCGTCGTCCACAGCACCACGTACGAGGAGGCGAACCGGGCGGGCGGGAACTGGATCCGGCAGCGGTCCCGCTGGATCAAGGGCTACCTGCAGACGCTGCTGGTACACGCCCGCCGCCCCGGAACGCTGATCCGCGCCGCGGGTACCCGGCAGACCTGCGCGTTCGTCCTGCTGATCGGCGGTACCCCGGCGACGTTCCTGGCCACGCCGCCGCTCTTCGCGCTGTTCGCCGTGTCGCTGTTTCTCGCGCCGGGCGCGCTGGCTGCGGTCTTTCCGGGGTGGGTGCTCTGGCTCAGCCTGGTCAACCTGCTGCTCGGCAACGGGCTGATGATCTACGTCTCGATGATGGGCGCGTTCAAGCGCGGCCGGTACGGCCTGGTGCTCTGGGCGCTGCTCAACCCGGCCTACTGGCTGTTCCACTCGGTCGCCTCGTACAAGGCCCTCTGGCAGTTGGTGACCAAGCCCCACTACTGGGAGAAGACGCTCCATGGCCTCAGTACTGTCGCTCCCACCGGCAGCGCTGCCGGGCTGGAGAAGCAACCGGTGGCCGGCTGACCCGACGGCCCGCTGGGCGCTCCGCGTCGCGTGTGCCCTGCCGCTGGTCGTGCTGGCGGTCGTGGCCGACGCGAGCGGATACGTCAGCAGCGAACATCGGCTGCTGGAGCGCCAGGCCGACGCCGTCGTCGACGGTGGCGCGGCGCTCGGCGGACTGGGCCACGCGTACCCGCCGGTCCCGACGTTCCTCGCCGGGGTACTGCCGGGCGGTGAGCTCGCGCTCTCGGTGGTCGCCGCGCTGTTCGCGGGCGTCGTCGTGCAGGTGCTCGCGGAGCGTCTGGTGCTCCGGCGGGTGCCCGCGGTGGTCGCGGTTCCGCTCCTGCTGACGCTGGTCGCCGCTCCGGCAGCCGCGTTCGTGGCGTCCGAGGCACTGCCCGCGATCGCCGTGACCGCGCTGTTCGCGCTGGCGATCGACGGGTTCACCCGGTTCGTCATCGACAAGGACACTGAGGGCGGTTTCGTCGCGGGCCTGTCGGTCGCGGCGGCGGCCGGATTCGATGACATCGCGCTGGTGTTCGCGCTCGCTCTGGCGGTGGCCGTTCCGTCGATCGCCGGCGCCCGGTACCGCGCCGAACCGGGCTCGGCCGCCGCGACGCTCGCCGTCGTGCTGTTCCCGGTCGCGTTCGTCACCGCCGCCTGGGCGTTCCTCGAGTGGCGTTTCACCGGCGAGCTCGACACCGCACCGTTCACGTTCCGCGGCGGCGTCCTGGAGAGCTTCGACACCGCGGCCCGCACCGTCCTGACCGGCCTCGGACACGTGCCGCTCTACGTCCTCGCCGCGGTGCTGCACGCCTGGCGACGCCCCACGTCCCTGGTCGGTTACCTCGCGCCGGTGCTCGCGCTGGTCCTCGGTGCCTGGCTCGGCCTGGGCTACTCGCCCGCGCTGGCGTACGTCCTCCTCGCCTACACCGCGGTCGTGACCCTCCGCCGCCCGGACAATCGCCTGGTAGCCGGCCTGCTGATCGCTGTCGCGATCCTGCAGATCGCGCTGTCTTGGTGGTGGGTCCCGACGATCCCCTCAGCGTGGCTCTCTTCTTTCTGACGCCGCCCGGCCGCGGTTTTCCGCTCCGGGCACCACCGGCGCCTTAGAGCGCGGCGACGAGGGTGATCAGGGCGAGCGCGGCGGGGCCGCCCAGCGACAGCGCCCAGAGCATCGCGACCTTGCGGGGGCCCGCGCGGCGCAGCCGCTGCACTCCGGTGGCAGCGCCGGTGCCGATACCGCAGGCCAGCACCGCAGCGAACCCGAGGATCCAGCGCAGGTGCAGACCGGCGACCGGCCCGGCGTAGGCGACGTCGCCGCTCGTCAGAACGCGTGCCCGGACGGTGCTGCCCGGCGCCCGGTCGGACGGGTCGAGGTCGGCGAGCCGGACCGTCCGGATGAACGCACCATCGGCGGCGACGAACCGGGCCGAGCAGCGGTCGCCGAACGTCTGCTCCTGGCAGCGGACGACGGTCGCGGTGCCGGTCGTGCCCACGCCGTTCGCCAGCCAGAACGGCGCCGCGCTGACCCAGCCGAAGAACGCCGCGAGCAGCCCGAGCGCAAGAGCGGACGCGAGCCCGGTCGCGGGGTGCCGCAGCCCGTCGTGCGCGGGAGTGGCCACGGTGTCCTGGCCGCTGCTGTGCGCGGCACCGCGGCGCATCGAGGGCCGGGCGCTCCGCTCACCCACCACCGGGCCGCCGCCCGCCAGCCCGTTCCCGTCCACCGGCCCGCCGCGCGCGTCGCCGGCCCGGCCCCTTGCGCCGCCCGCGCGGTCTCGGTCGCGGAGCAGGAGCGCTAGTCCGGCGTCCACCCAGCGGTCGGCGGTGCCTCGCGGCGCGGCCCGGTAGAGGACCAGCGGCTGCCCCGCGGTACGCGCCGGTGCGTCGGGCAGATCGAGCGGGAGCGCCTGTGCGCCGGCCATCTCGTCCGGTGACGGCGGTTGATCGTCGGCGTCCGTAACCGGATCACCGGTCGGGCGGGCGCCGGGATCCGGCGCGTCCCACTCGAACAGGACCGGATCCTCCACGGCGGCCGACGCGGGTGAACCCGCGAACGTCGGCACCTCCGTGGACAGAGCCGACGCTTCCTCGGCCGGTCGAGCATCCGCTGCAGTGTTGTTGCTGGTGCCCACGGATCCATTGGAGCGCGACCACCGCCCGTAATGACGGATAGTTCCGTTTGTCGGCGTGGCGGGTGCTGTGGCCTATCGCGGAAAAACGTCTCCTACCGACGGCATAGGCTTGGGGCATGACCCGTCACATCCTCACTGCGGTCGCGTGGCCCTACGCCAATGGCCCGCGGCACATCGGCCACGTCTCCGGATTCGGCGTCCCGTCGGACGTATTCAGCCGGTATCAGCGCATGGCGGGCAACAAGGTGCTCATGGTCTCGGGCACCGACGAGCACGGGACGCCGATCCTGGTCCAGGCCGAGCAGGAGGGCGTGACCGCGCGCGAGCTCGCCGACCGCTACAACCGAGTGATCGTCGACGATCTGCAGGGCCTGGGGCTCTCGTACGACCTGTTCACCCGCACGACCACGCGCAACCACTACGCGGTGGCGCAGGAGCTGTTCAAGACCCTGTACCGCAACGGGTACATGATCGAGAAGACGACGAAGGGCGCGATCAGCCCGTCGACCGGCCGCACGCTGCCCGACCGCTTCATCGAGGGCACCTGCCCGATCTGCGGCTATCCGAGCGCCCGTGGCGATCAGTGCGACAACTGCGGCAACCAGCTCGACCCCACGGACCTGATCGACCCGCGCTCGAAGATCAACGGCGAGACGCCGCAGTTCGTCGAGACCGAGCACTTCTTCCTCGACCTGCCCGCGCTGGCCGAGGCGCTCGGTGCCTGGCTGCAGACCCGCACCGACTGGCGGCCGAACGTCCTCAAGTTCTCGCTGAACCTGCTCGACGACCTCAAGCCGCGGGCGATGACCCGGGACATCGACTGGGGTGTCCCGGTGCCGCTGCCCGGCTGGGAGGACAACCCCAACAAGCGGCTCTACGTCTGGTTCGACGCGGTGATCGGGTACCTGTCGGCGTCGGTCGAGTGGGCGCGCCGCTCGGGGGAGCCGGACGCCTGGAAGTCCTGGTGGTGCAACCCCGAGGCGTCCTCGTTCTACTTCATGGGCAAGGACAACATCACGTTCCACTCGCAGATCTGGCCGGCCGAGCTTCTCGGCTACGACGGTCGCGGGTCGCGCGGTGGTTCGCCGGGGGCGTACGGGACCCTGGAGCTGCCGACCGAGGTCGTCTCGAGCGAGTTCCTGACGATGGAGGGCAAGAAGTTCTCGTCGTCCCGCCGGGTCGTCATCTACGTCAACGACTTCCTGTCGCGGTACGACGCCGACTCGCTGCGGTACTTCATCGCGGCGGCCGGTCCGGAGAACCAGGACACGGACTTCACGTGGACGGAGTTCCGCCGGCGCAACAACGACGAGCTGGTCGCCGGCTGGGGCAACCTGGTCAACCGGTCGATCTCGCTGGCCGCGAAGAACGTCGGTGCGGTGCCCACTCCCGGGACGCTCACCGAGGCGGACGCCGCCCTGCTCGACACGTCGAAGGCCGCGTTCGCGTCGGTCGGGGCGCTGCTGGAGCGGTCGCGGTTCAAGGCGGCGATCGGCGAGGCGATGCGGGTCGTCGGCGAGGCGAACAAGTACCTCTCCGACCAGGCGCCCTGGTCGCTGAAGGATCCTTCGACGCACGAGCGTCGGGACACCGTGCTGCACACCGCGCTGCAGGTCGTCGACGACTGCAAAGCGCTGTTGACGCCGTTCCTGCCGCACTCGGCGCAGAAAGTGCACGAGCTGCTGGGAGAGACCGGCGTCTGGTCGGGCTCGCCGGAGATCCGCGAGGTCTCTGAGGAGGGCGGACCGGACTATCCGGTCATCTCCGGTGACTACGCGGCGGCGCAGGCACGCTGGGCGTCGCGGCCGATCGAGGTGGGGCGTCCGCTGGCTCCGCCGAAGCCGGTGTTCAAGAAGCTCGACGAGTCGATCGTGGAGGAAGAGCTGGCACGGTTGGGGGGCGAGTGAGCCCTCGCGAGGGTTCGGCGCCGCCGGATCCCGAGCCGCTGACGACGGCGGTTCTGGACAGCCACACCCACCTCGACGTGCAAGGCGGTGACCCCGCTGCGGCCCTGGCCAGGGCCGCAGCGGTGGGCGTCACCCGGGTCGTCCAAGTGGGCTGTGACGTGCCGTCGTCGGTCTGGGCAGCGGACCTGGCCGCCTCGTACCCGTCGGTGGCGGCGACCGTGGCGATCCACCCGAACGACGTTCCCGGCCTCACCGATCTGGACGCCGCGCTCGCGGAGATCGAGAAGCTGGCTGCCCGCCCCGAAGTCCGCGGGATCGGCGAGACCGGGCTGGACTACTACCGCACGGGTCCGGAGGGTGTCGCAGCGCAGGAGGAGTCGTTCCGCGCGCACATCCAGCTGGCCAAGCAGTACGGCAAAGCGCTGGTGATCCACGATCGGGACGCCCACGACGACGTGTTCCGCGTGTTGGAATCCGAGGGCGCGCCTGAGAAGGTCGTCTTCCACTGCTACTCCGGCGACGAGGCCATGGCCCGGCGGTGTGCGGACGCCGGCTACGTGATGAGCTTCGCGGGCACGCTGACGTTCAAGAACGCCCAGAACCTTCGGGACGCCGCCGCGGTGGCGCCGCGGGAACTGCTGCTGGTGGAGACCGACGGGCCGTACCTGACGCCGATGCCGTACCGCGGGCGCCCCAACGCTCCGTATCTGATTCCGTTGATCGTGCGGGCGTTGGCCGAGGTTCGGGGAGAGGACGTGGACGAGCTGTCCGCGGCGCTCTGGGCCACCGGCGAACGCGTCTTCGGCCCCTGTGGATAGCCGGTCGCGACGTGATCCGGGGCGTGAGTAAGTCCACGAAAGTGACCTCGCAGCGCGCTACAAACCGGACGGCGCTGGGCCTAGATGTCCTGATCGTGCCCGGATAGGTGGGTGGCGACGTGGCGAACGGGCACGTACGGTGGCCCGTCGGGTCGCCAGGGTTCACCTAGCGACCCACGAAGCCGGGATGGACCGCAGTTCGTTTCACCGTCCTGCCCGGGTCCGCCAAGGTCTGGAGTCGGGTGGAGTACCGCTCGCCACGCGCGAAAAAAGTAGCTACGGGAATCACGATCGCCTCTGTCGCGGCGTTATTGGCCGGAGGAGGTGCCTGGGTAGCCACCGACCGCGCAGTGACTCTTCGTGTTGACGGAGAAGAACGGACGGTGCACACCCACGCGGACGACGTCGCCGGTGTCCTCGACGCCGCAGACGTGAAGGTCGGCGAACGGGACGAGGTCATCCCCGCCGTTGATGCCGAAGTCCGGAAGGGCGACACGATCGAGATCGATCGGGCCCGCAAACTCAAGGTGACGATCGACGGCACGACCCGCGAGGTCTGGGTCACCGCGCCGACCGTCGACGAGGCGCTCAACGAGCTCAGCATGGGCCGCCGGGACGTCAAGATCTCCGCGTCGCGCCGCTCGCGCCTGCCGCTGGTCAACGCCGCGTTCAGCGTCAATACGCAGAAGCAGGTGACGCTGAAGGCGGACGGTAAGACCGCGACCGCAACCACCTACGCAGCGACCGTGGATGAGTTGCTCGACGAAAAGGGCCTCACGCTCGACGCGGACGACCGGGTGATCCCGGCGGTCACGACGGTGCTGGCGGCCGGCCAGCAGGTGACGATCCAGCGGATCACCACGAAGACCGCGGCCAAGACCGTGAAGATCGCGGCGCCGGTCCAGACGCGCTCGGACTCGAGCATGTTCACCGGCGAGAAGCGGGTGGTGACGCAGGGGCGCTCCGGAACCGAGCGGCGCGTCATCCAGTACGTCTACACGGACGGCAAGTTGACCGGTCAGCAGGTGGTCTCCAAGACCGTGCTGACCGCCGCCAAGACGACCGTGGTCGCGAAGGGCACCAAGGCGTACCCCACGGGCGGCAACGGCCTGAACTGGGCGGCGTTGGCGCAGTGCGAGTCCGGTGGACGCGTGAGCGTGGTTTCCGCTGGTGGCACCTACCACGGGCTCTACCAGTTCAGCGTGAGCACGTGGCGGCGGGTGGGCGGCACCGGTCTGCCGAGCCAGGCGAGCGCCGCGGAACAGACCTACCGCGCGATCAAGCTGTACAACGCCGCCGGTGCCGGTCAGTGGCCGGTCTGCGGTTCGCGCCTGTTCTCCTAGGCCGTCGGCTACAACGCGCTGATCGACGCGAAACCGGTCTCTAAGCTGCGCCTTAGAGACCGGTTTCGCGTGATCCGGCGCCGTCCCGCAGGGAAGGGCCTGGGTATCGTTCCGGGCGTGGCTCCATCACGGTCTTCGCGCGAGCGCTCATCCTCCGAGGACGGGTTGCTCGGGCCGGCGGAGATCCGTGCGCTGGCCGAGCGGCTCGGCGTGCGTCCGACCAAGACGCTCGGCCAGAATTTTCTCCACGACCCGAACACGATCCGGCGCATCGTCCGCACCGCGGGCATCGGCCCGGACGACGTCGTGCTCGAGGTCGGCCCCGGCCTCGGCTCGTTGACGCTCGGACTGCTAGGCGCCGCTGCCGGCGTCGTGGCGGTCGAGATCGACCCGGTGCTCGCCGCAGCCCTGCCGGACACGGTCGCCGATCGGCTGCCGTCCCGTTCCGCGCGCCTGGCGGTGCTGACCGCCGACGCGATGACCGTCTCGCTCGCGGAGCTGACCGACGCCGCCCAGCGCGTCCGCGCGCCTCACCCGGCCGCCGTCGCCGCTGACGTGGCAGCCCTCCCGACCGTCTCGACTGACGCGTCGGCCCCGGCCGCTGTCTCGGCTGACGCATCGGCCGAGCCGCGGGGCGCGGCGACCGCACCGGCCGCGGCCGGTCACGCGGGTGGCGGGACGCCGGCCACCGCCGGGCCCACCGCGCTGGTCGCGAACCTGCCGTACAACGTGGCTGTGCCGGTCGTCCTGCACCTGCTGGAGACCGTGCCGACGTTGCGCACCGGGCTGGTGATGGTCCAGGCCGAGGTCGCCGACCGGCTGGCCGCGCCACCCGGTTCGCGCACGTACGGCGTGCCGAGCGCCAAGGCGGCCTGGTACTCCGCGGTGACCAAGGCCGGCGCGGTCCCGCGCGCGGTCTTCTGGCCCGTTCCCAATGTGGATTCCGGCTTGGTGCGGCTGGAACGGCGCGACCCACCGGTCGGTGCGTCGCGCAAGGACACGTTCGCGGTGGTCGACGCCGCGTTCGCGCAGCGCCGCAAGACGCTGCGGGCCGCCCTGGCCGGATGGGCCGGGGGAGCGCCGCAAGCGGAGGCGGCCTTGCGGACCGCCGGGGTGGACCCCAGCGCACGCGGTGAGACGGTCGACATCACGACGTTCGCCCGCATCGCGGCAGCGCAGAATCAGCGGGGCCGCTGACTCTGCGCGACCGCAGCCAGCCATGGGGACCCGTCTATAATATTCGCAAATAGGGCAAATGTTACCATCCGCTCCTATGATCAGTTTTCGGTGTAAGCGCCGTAACTGGGGTCGGGGGAGAAGCAGATGGGAACAGATACGGGTGACGGCGCCCGTCGGCGGAGGCGCGCATTGACGTTCGCGGTCGGCCTGGTGACAGCGCTGGCCTTCGTCGCGGTGCCGGTCCCGGCGGTGGCGGTGCCGCCGGCAATCCAGCTCCAGCCGGTGAACGACGGTAGCGCCGTCAACGGCAGCGTGGAGTTCACCGTGGAGAGCAGCAATGCCACCTCCTACGAGTGGCAGTACGACGCGGCCGGGACATGGACCGCGGTCACCGACGGCTCGACGAGTACGGGCGCGCCGCTCGGCGCGACGATCAGCGGCGCGACCACGGACACGCTCTCGCTCTCGGACCTGGCCGCCGGTCTGAACGGGACCCGGTTCCGGGTGAAACTGTCGAACGCCGACGGCGACGGCGACACCTTCTCGAACGTAGTGACACTTACGGTGGGCGCCGCGCCGGACGTCGGCGCAGCGGTGGCGGATCCGGTCCGGTCGGCTGCGGGCACCTCCCTGGACATCACCGCCCCGGTGACGGCGGGGGCCACGCCGCTGAGTTGGCGGTGGCAGCGCCTCGTCGGCAACGCGTGGACGTCGGTTGCCAACGCCACCGGTACGCCCGGTGTGTCTGGTGCCCGATCGGCGACGCTCACGATCAGCAACGTGACCGCGGCGCTGAACGGTGCTCAGTACCGGGCGCTGGTCACGAACGGTGTTGGCACCGACATTTCCGACCCGGTCACCCTGGAGATCGGCGCCAGCCCCACGGTCTCGATAGCCGGGAACGTGACGTTGAACTCGGGGAATTCGACGACGTTGACGGCGACACGAAGCGGCGATCCCACGCCGACGTTGCAGTGGCAGCAGAGCACGGACGGTGGTTCGACGTTCAACGACATTCAGGCCCAGACCGCGACGACGTTGGTGCTGTCGAATGTGACGACTGCGCTGAACAATCGCCAGTACCGGGCGAGAGCGACCAACATTTACAACTCTGCTACCTCCAACGTGGCCACCCTGACGGTGGCCGGCATCGCGCCCTCGGTGTCGATCGCGGGTACCGCCGCACTGAACTCGGGCGATTCGATGGTGTTGACCGCGACGAAGTCGGGTGATCCGACGCCGACGCTGCAGTGGCAGCGGAGCACGGACGGTGGTTCGACGTTCGTCGACATCGCGACCCAGACCGGGGACACGTTGACCGTGTCCTCGGTGAGTACGTCGATGACCGGCTATGAGTACCGGGTAGTCGCCACGAACAGCGTGACGACGGCAACGTCGAACGTGAAGACGCTGACGGTGACGGGGACGACCCCGGCGGTGTCGATATCGGGGACCGTCGCGCTGAACTCAGGAGACTCGACTACGCTGACGGCGACACGAAGCGGCGATCCCACGCCGACGTTGCAGTGGCAGCGGAGTACGAACGGTGGTTCGACGTTCGTCGATATCGCGACCGAGACCGGGACGACGTTGACCGTGGGACCGGTGACGGCGTCGATGAACGGTTACCAGTATCGGGTGGTCGCGACGAACAGCGTGACGTCGACGCCGTCCGAGGCGCGGACGCTGGCGGTAGCGGGCATCGCACCCGCCGTGTCGGTGTCGGCGGATCAGAGCGTCGTTTCGGGAAACCCGGCGTCCTTCACTGCAACGGTGTCGGCCGGTGATCCGGCGCCTACGTTGCAGTGGCAGCGGAGCACGGACGGTGGTTCGACGTTCGCCGATATCGCGACCGAGACCGGGACGACATTGACTCTGCCGTCTGTGACGGCGTCGATGACCGACTATCGATACCGGGTGGTGGCGACGAACAGCGTGACGTCGACGAATTCCGTGGCGCGGACGCTGACCGTGGCGGGCATCGCGCCGTCGGTGTCGGTGGCGCCGGATCGGACCGTGGTCGCGGGTTCGTCGACGTCGTTCACGGCGACGGTGTCAGCGGGTGATCCGGCGCCGACGTTGCAGTGGCAGCGGAGCACGAATGGTGGTTCGTCGTTCACGAATATCACCGGCGCGGTCGGAGACACCCTGCACCTGACGTCGGTGGACACATCGATGTCGAATTACCGGTATCGGGTGTTGGCGACCAACAGCGTGACGTCGGCGGTTTCGAACGCGCGGACCTTGACCGTGCAACCGACGCCGCCGACCGTGACGACGCCAGGGAACGCCATCGCGGCGTCCGACCGGACCGCGACCTTCACCGTCGACGCCGAGGGAGACCCTGCCCCGACGGTGCAGTGGCAGTACCGCACGCCGGCCGGCAACTGGTCGGATCTGAGCGACGGTCCTGGCGTGTCCGGTGCGACGACGGAGACGCTCTCGCTGTCCGACCTGACCTCAGGCTCTGACGGCTACCGGTATCGGGCGGTGGTGACGAACTCGGCGGGCAGCGTGCCCTCGGATTCGGCGACCTTGACGGTGGGGACGGCGCCATCGGTGACGGACCCGGCGTCGCAGACCACGTCGGCAGGCGGCACTGCGGTGTTCAGCGTGTCGGTCACCGGTTCTCCGCTGCCGTCGGTGCAGTGGGAGACCACCACCGATGGCCAAGCCTGGACGAATCTGCAGGACGGTTCCGGGGTATCCGGGGCTACCTCGACGACGTTGGTGCTGTCCGGCGTCACCGCGGAGATGGACGGGCGGCAGTACCGGGCGATGGCGACGAACCCGGCCGGGGAGCCGGTGCCGTCCCAGTCGGCGACGTTGACGGTGCGGACGCCGCCCAGCGTCACCACCGACCCGCTCAACGCGACCGCGCGAAACGGCGCGGCGACGTTCTCGATAGCGGTCGAAGGCACGCCGGTGCCGGAGGTGCAGTGGCAGTACCTGGCTGCCTCGGAGGGTGCGCGCTGGACCGACGTGACGGGCGTCGAGAGCGCCACCTCGGCGACGCTGGAGCTGACGGGCCTGACCCCGGCCGAGGACGGGTATCGGTACCGCGCAGTGGTGACGAACGCTGCCGGAACCGTGAACTCGGACTCGGCAACGCTGTCGGTGGGCGCGGCTCCCACGGTGACGAACCCATCGGCGCAGAGTGTGGTGGCCGGTGGCACCGCGGTGTTCAGCGTATCGGTCACGGGTTCGCCGTTGCCGCAGGTGCGGTGGCAGGTGAGGTCCGGCGACTCGTGGACGCCGATGGAGAACGGTCCCGGGATCCTGGGGGAGAGGTCCACGACCCTGGTGCTTTCCGGAGTCCGGTCGGCGCAGGACGGGGAGCAGTACCGGGCGACGGTGACCAACTCGGCTGGTGGGCCGGTGGCCTCCGAGCCGGCCACGTTGACGGTGGGGCAGCCGCCGACCGTGTCGTCCGATCCGAACAACGCGATTGTCCAGTCCGGAGGTTCGGCAGTCTTCTCGGTGACGGTCGCAGGCACGCCGACGCCGTCCGTGCAGTGGCAGCAGCTCGCCGCGACGAACGGCGCGACGTGGACCAACCTGACGAACGGCACTGGCGTGGCCGGAGCGACGTCGGACCGGTTGGAACTGAGTTCACTGTCCGATGCGAGCTTCGGCTACCGGTACCGGGCGGCGGTGAGCAACACGTTCGGGACCGTGTACTCCGGACCGGCAACGCTCTCGGTGGGGATCGCGCCGACGGTCACTGACCCGAACAGCGTGACGGCGTCGGGCGGGGCGGCGACGTTCTCGGTGTCTCTTGGCGGTGCGCCGACGCCGACTGTGCAGTGGCAGCGCAAGATCCCGAACGGGGTCTGGACGAACGTCTCCGGAGCGACGTCCACGACGTTGTCGTTGACGGGCCTGACGACCGCGCAGAGCGGATATCGCTACCGGGCGATCGCGTCCAATGGAATCGGGAACCCGGCCGTATCTGACTCGGCGGTGCTGACTGTCCAGGTCACTCCTCCGACGGTTACCGCGCCGACGTCGGTGACGGCAGTGAACGGGACCGCGACGTTCACCGTCACGGTCGCCGGTGATCCGGCGCCCACCCTGCAGTGGCAGGCGCTCCCGCCCGCGGCGGGCGCGACCTGGGCGAATCTGACGAATGGCACCGGGATATCGGGGGCGACGTCGAACACCTTGACGTTGACCGGCCTGACCACTGCTCGGACCGGATACCGGTACCGAGTGGTAGCCACGACGACGGCAGCCACCGTGACCTCGCCGTCAGCGACGCTGACCGTCCGGTAGTCCGCAAGCGTCGTTCCACTGAGGGCTCCGCCCCCGACGAAGAGGGTCGGGGACGGAGCCCTCAGTCATCTGTTGCGTCCTCTGATCAGGACGGCGCTGGAGCGTAGCGCTAGTAAACGGCGTTCCTTTTTTGCAGCGGCGTCAGTCTTATGTCCTTCATGACGATCAGGCGGGTCATGGGGCATAGAAGAAGAACTCGCCGCTATATGGCAATAAGTCAGATATGTACCGAAAGTGCTAGCGTGTCCCGAGACTCCCGATTACCGTCGGGAGGGGGTTATACACATTGGGGGGAACCAGCATGGGGGTACATGCACGCCGTGCCGCCCGACGCACGACGCCACTGGTGGCGGCTGCGGCGGGCATCGGCACGGTTGCGGCAATGCTCGCCAGTCCTACCGCTGCCCATGCGGCCGGTCTGGTCCTCGACCCGTCCTACGGCGGGCGAGACGACGGTATTGCGATCGCGGGGGCCATCAGCGGTAACGCTGCGGGCCTCATCCCGACCCGGGGTGTCGACGCGGTCGACGACGGCACCGAGCGAGTGGTCCTCGGCCAGGAGGGCACTGGACAGCGGCGGGTGACGCTGACCCGATTCGTCACTGCCGGCGACGACCTGGACGACACCTGGGGCCTGGATGGCCAGGTGCTCGTCACCGTGCCGAGTGGTACGACCGTGTCGCGCCTGCTCCTCGACAGCGCCAACACCGCCTTCTACGTGATCGGCACGAACAGCGCCGGGCTGGTCGTTCTGAAGTTGAGTTCGACGACCGGTGCACCCGTTGGTGGCTTCGCCGGTGCGCCCATCTCACCCACGGCGTTCGGACTGGCGGGGTCGGCGCCGCTGAACATCGTCGATGCCGAACTGCAGACGACTTCCGGCGACGACGGCCTCGTGATCGGCATCAACTCGGTCTCCGCCGGGGGCGCCCGGACGGCGCGGGTGGTCCGGATCCTGGAGAACGGTGGGCTCGACACCACCAACTTCGGCGGCACCTCCGGCTACTTCGTGGTGCCGAGTGCCACTTCGCTGGGCGGTATCGCGGTCCGTCCCAGCACCGCCACCAACCCGGGCAACGTCGTCGGTACCTACCAGGCGCCGAGCGCGACGTTCGGTGTCCTCGCGGCCGACCCGGGGGAGACCTCCGGTGACTCCGGCGTTTTCGAGATCGACGACGCCGGTGTGCTGGAGACCGCTTTCGACGCGGACGGCATCAGCGATGCTTTTGAGACCAATTTTGCCGAGGACACCAGCCCGACCGGCGGCACCACCAAGCAGCGGTGGACCGACGAGGTTCTCGGCGACCTGATTCCGTCCGGCGCGATCGGCGACAGCGTGTTGGTGACCGGCCGCACCGGCGGTAGCACGTTCGTGGCGAGCCTCGATGCCGCAGGTGCGCTGGACGACTCCGGGTTCGGCCGGCTCGGTGGAACGGGCACGGTGGCCACCGGTGGCGGTGGCGTCACGACGTGGTCGACGCCCTGCTCCGGCAGCCGGTCGCACATCACGGCGACGACGAACTACGTCTATGTCGCCAACCGCTGCTCGGACGAGAAGATCGAACTCTCCCGGATCTACCCGACGGGCATCCTGGACACCGACTTCAACAGCGGAAGCTCGGTGTGGAAGGCCGACAGCCCGGTCACCGGCGCAGCCGTCACGGTCGTCAACCCGGCGACGGACATCCTGCGGTTCGGCACCGCCGGACCGAACGGTGCCGACGCGGCATCCGTCCAGGTGCGAACCGCCGTCGGACCGATCTCCGCGACGGTGACGCCGACGTCGTCCACCACCGTGGTCGCCGGAGCCGCCGTAACCCTGGTGGCGTCGGCTACCGGTGGCGTGCCGACACCGACGTTCCGCTGGGAGCGTCGGGGCCTGCCGGGAGTTCCCGGCAACTCCACGCTGCCCTACGTCACCGTGCAGAACTCTCCGAAGGAGACGATCAGCGGCTCCAACGGGCGGTCGCTGCGGATCATGACCAGCGGGGACATGGACGGCTGGGAGTACCGGGCCGTCGCGATCAACCCGGCCGGTGCGGCGGCGGCGTCGCCGGTCGCCCTGACCATCCTGGGCATCGCGCCGACGATCACCCGTCAGCCGGAGAACCAGACCGGCGCGATCGGTCACTCGGTGACGTTCACCGCTGAGGCCAGCGGTGACCCGACGCCCGAGTGGTCCTGGCAGTGGCAGGCACCCGGGTCGCAGATCTGGAACGACATCACGAACGGCCCGAACATCGAGGGCGCCAACACGCCGCGCCTCACGGTGCGGAACCTCACCAAGGAACAGTCCGGCACGCGCTACCGCGCGATCGCGACCAACGAGGCTGACTCCGTGTTCACCAACGGTCTCGCCACGTTGACCGTGGGCGTCGGTTCGGAGCCGGAGGAGCCGGGCGAGAAGAAGGCCGTCTGGGCTGACTACGACGCCGACGGTGAGTCGGACGTCGCCACGTTCCGCCCGTCGGACGGTTCGTTCAACTGGCCGGGCCAGCAGGAGAAATTCGGCAAGGCCGGTGACAAGCCGGTCGTCGGCAACTTCGACGACGACGCCGAGTTCGACATGGCCGTGTTCAGCGGGGGCACCTGGAAGGTCGAGGGTGAGGCGCCGGTGAGCCACGGGCGGTCCAGCGACACCCCGGTCTCCGGTGACTTCGACGGTGACGAGGAGACCGACCTCACGGTGTTCCGGCCCTCGAACGGCACCTGGTACGTCAAGGACGGAGCCACCGTCCCGTACGGCACCAACGGCGACATCCCGGTTCCGGCCGACTACGACGGTGACGGCGACGACGAGTTCGCCGTGTTCCGCCCGTCGAACGGCACCTGGTACATCAAGGGCGTCGGCAACTACAAGTACGGCACCCGCGGTGACATCCCGGTCCGCGGCGACTTCGACGGTGACGAGTCCGACGACATCGCTGTGTACCGTCCGTCGAACGGCACCTGGTACTTCCAGGGCGGTTCGAACCTCCGCTTCGGGCGGGGAACGGACACTCCGTTCGCCGGTGACTTCGACGGCGACGGCACCACCGATGTCGGTGTGTTCCGTGGCTCGAACGCCATGTGGTACTTCGCCAACGGCGACGACGACATTCAGTTCGGCAAGAACGGCGACCAGCCGCTTCCTCGCTGAATAACGTCGCAGTGAAGTAACACACAGTAACGGGGCCCACCCAGCCGGGGTGGGCCCCGTTCCGTGTCCACAGGCGGGCCGCCTGGGACGGGCGGACCTCGGGGGACCGGTAGCCTGAGGGCGCACGCCCGTTCGATGGAGGAGTATCCGCTGACCGTTCCGTCCCGTTCCGCGGTCCGCGTACGGGTCCCGGCCAAGATCAATCTGCATCTGGGCGTCGGGCCGTTGCGCGACGACAAATTCCACGATCTGGCGACCGTCTTCCACGCGGTGTCACTCCACGACGAGCTCACGCTGGAGCCGGGCCCGCCAGGCGTCCGACTGATCCTCGACGCCGCCGCGGCCGAGCCGCCGGCCGATCGCAACCCGGTCGACGACAACCCGGTCGACGGCGTGTCCACCGACGGCGTCCCTACCGACGAGCGCAACCTCGCCGTGCGAGCGCTGCACGCGCTGGCCGCCGCGGCCAAGGTCGAGCCCGCGGTCACCGTCCGGCTGCGCAAGGGCATCCCGGTCGCCGGTGGCATGGCCGGTGGCTCCGCCGACGCGGCCGCCGCGCTGCTCGCGGGTGACGCGCTGTGGAACCTCGCGACGCCGATCGAGCGGCTGCACGCGCTCGCGGCCGGGCTCGGCTCGGACGTCCCGTTCGCCCTCCACGGTGGCGACGCGCTCGGCACCGGCCGCGGCGAGCGGCTGGCTCCGCTGAGCCACCCCTACCGGCGGCACTGGGTGCTCGCGGTGGCCGGTGAAGGGCTGTCCACCCCCGCGGTGTACGCCGAGACCGACCGGCTGCGCGGCGCCGACGCGAGCGCGTCCGACCCGACGGCCGTCGTCAAGGCGCTCGACGATCCCGATCCCACCGCGCTCGCCGAGGCGCTCTGCAACGACCTGCAAGCCGCAGCGCTCTCACTCCGTCCCGAGCTGGCGGACGTGCTCGCGGCCGGCCGCACCGCGGGCGCGCTCGGCGGCATCGTGTCCGGCTCCGGCCCCACCTGCGCGTTCCTCGCGGCCGACGCCGCCCACGCGGAACGGATAGCGCAACAACTGCGCAACGCGGCGGTACCGGGCGTCAGCGCGGTGCTCATCGCGCACGGTCCGGTCGAGGGCGCTCGGCTGACGGTGGAGGACTGATGGCGGCCATCAACCTGGTCAGCGTGGAGAACGTCAGCGTCAGCCACGGCACCCGGACGCTGCTCGACCAGGTGTCGCTCGGGCTGGGGGAGGCCGAGCGGATCGGCGTCGTCGGCCTCAACGGCGCGGGCAAGTCGACGCTGCTGCGCGTCCTCACGAAGGCGGAACAGCCGGACTCCGGGCGGGTCACCCACCGCGGCGGCCTCCGCCTCGGTCACCTGACGCAGTCGGTCGTCTTCCCCGACGACGCGCTGGTGCGCGACGTCGTCATCGGGTCCGCCTGGCTGCCCGCCGCCTTCGGCGCCGAGCACGAGTGGGCCGGCGACGCGCGGATCCGGACCGTCCTCGACGGCCTGGGCCTGCACACGATCGGTCTGGACGCTCCGGTGCGGCCGTTGTCCGGTGGCGAACGCCGCCGGGTGGCGCTGGCGGCGCTGCTGGTCCGCGACACCGACCTGCTGGTGCTCGACGAGCCGACGAACCACCTCGACGTCGAGGGTGTGGCCTGGCTGGCCGAGTACCTGGTGGGCCGGCGGGGCGGGCTCCTCGTCGTGACGCACGACCGCTGGTTCCTCGACGCGGTCTGCACCCGGACCTGGGAGGTGACCGACGGTCAGGTCGAGCAGTACGAGGGTGGGTACGCCGCCTGGGTCCTGGCGCGTGCCGAGCGGTCCCGGCAGGCCGCCGCAGCCGAGGAACGCCGCCAGAACCTGATGCGCAAGGAGCTGGCCTGGCTGCGGCGCGGCGCGCCCGCTCGCACCAGCAAGCCGAAGTTCCGGATCGAGGCCGCGAACGCCCTGATCGCGGACGTCCCCGAGCCGCGCGACACGGTTCAGCTCAAGCGGCTGGCCGGCACCCGGATCGGCAAGCAGGTCTACGACGTCGAGGACGCGTCGCTGAGCTTCGGCGACCGGACGATCCTGAACCGGGTCACCTGGCGGATCGGGCCGGGCGACCGGTACGCGCTGGTCGGCGTCAACGGCGCGGGCAAGTCGACCCTGCTGCGCCTTCTCGCCGAGCAGAACCGCCCCGACTCGGGCGAGGTGAAGGTCGGCAAGACCGTGAAGGCGGCGTACCTGTCCCAGGAGGTCGTCGAGCTACCGCCGACGCTGCGTGTGCTGGAGGCGGTGGAGGAGGTGGCCCGGCGGCTGACCGTCGGCGACCGCGACCTCACGGCCTCCCAGCTCGCGGAGATGTTCGGGTTCTCCTCCGCCCGGCAGTGGACGCCGGTCGGCGACCTCTCCGGCGGTGAACGTCGGCGCTTGCAACTGCTGCGTCTGCTGATGGCCGGGCCGAACGTCCTGCTGCTGGACGAGCCGACCAACGACCTCGACATCGACACGCTCCAGGCGCTGGAGGACCTGCTGGACTCCTGGCCGGGGACGCTGGTCGTCGTCAGCCACGACCGCTACCTGGTCGAACGCGTCACCGATCAGGTGTGGGCGCTGCTCGGCGACGGGGCGCTGCGAATGCTGACCGGCGGGATCGACGAGTACCTCCAGCGACGCGCGGCCGCGGGCGCCGGTAGCGGTCGGCCGGGCCCCGCATCGTCGGGAGCCGGTAGTCCCGCCGGCGTGGGTGACGGATCCGACACGGCGGCCGATGGGGAGGCGGCAGGACTGTCCGCGGCCGACCAGCGCGCCGCGAAGAAGGAGCTCAGCCGGCTCGAGCGGCAGATCGCGAAGCTGGAGGAGCGCGAGCGGAAGCTGCACGACCGGCTGGCCGAGCACTCGACCGATTTTGCGAAGGTCGCCGAGCTGGACGCCGAGCTGCGCGGTCTGCAGGCGGAGCGCGAGGCGGCTGAGGAATCATGGTTGGAGCTCTCCGAGCACGTGTGATCCGGCGCACTGATTCCACGGATTGCCGACACCTGGTCGACGGTCCGCCGATGAGTTCGGGCAGAATCTGGCCGACGACCGTGCTCGGCCGCAGAACAGGGAGGCCCTTGAATGTCCCACCTACCGGTCGACCATCCGCTTCGTGGCCTGTACCGGGGCCTGACCATCGTGACCGGTGCGGCGTCCATCGCCTACGGCGCCATCGCACTGATCCAGACGTCGGGCGGCTCGTTCACCGACAACGAGGGTGAAAAGGTCTGGGGCATGGTCGCCAACCCGGCGGCAGGCGTGTTCTGGATCGTCGTCGGCGGCATCGCGCTGCTGGCGGCGCTGGCCGGCCGCAACATCGACGCCAAGGTCAACTCGGTCCTCGGGCCGGTGCTCTGGGTCGTCGGCACGATCGGCCTGATCTTCATCCGGAACGGCGACAACTTCCTCGCGTTCACGGTCACCAGCGTCTGCGTCATGTACCTGCTGGGCACGCTCTGGTTCACCGCGGCGCTCTACAGCGGCGTCTCCGGCTCGGCGACGGTCCGCCGTCCGTCGCACGCGGCTTCGTCGGAGAAGGAGCCGGTCGGCGCCGCGCACTGACGTCCGTCTGCACAAAGGCCGGCCCGAAAGGGCCGGCCTTTGTGCGTCAGCTGTCCTTGGGCCCGCGGATACGGGGCTTGGCCTCCAGGTTGGACAGGCCGTTCCAGGCGAGGTTCACCAGGTGGGCGGCCACGTCTTCCTTGTTCGGCTTGCGTGCCTCGAGCCACCACTGGCCGGTCAGCGCGACCATGCCCACCAGCGCCTGCGAGTACAGGCCGGCGAGCTTGCTCTCGTAACCGCGGCTCTTGAACTCGCCGGCCAGGATGTACTCGGCCTGGCTGGCGATGTCGCTGATCAGGCTGGAGAACGTGCCGGCCGAGGTGGCGACCGGCGAATCCCGGACCAGGATCCGGAAGCCGTCGGTCTCGTCCTCGATGTAGGTGAGCAGCGCGAGCGCGGCCTGCTCCAGCAGGATTCGCGGGTGCCCGCCGGTCAGCGCGTTCGTGATGCTGTCGAGCAGGTGTCGCATCTCGCGGTCGACGACGACGGCGTACAGCCCTTCCTTGCCGCCGAAGTGCTCGTAGACCACCGGCTTGCTGACGCTGGCGCGGGTGGCGATCTCCTCGATCGAAGTGGCCTCGAAACCGCGGTCGGCGAAGAGCTTCCGGGCGATCGTCAGCAGCTGTTCGCGTCGTTCCTTGCCGGTCATCCGGACCCGGGCTCCGCGCCTGCGTTCGTGGTCGTCCGTCACGATTCCATCCTGTCAGCCGCGCGAAGCGAGTTGCGCGGCGTGCCGGACCTGCGTGCTGCGCGCCACGTCCGTGGTTACCGGGTGACCGTGACGTCCTATGGACGTTACGCCGCGCGCCGCAGCGTCCATATGCCGCACAGACGTGGGGGAAGCACACGACGGCCGCCACGAGGACCTCGCGGCGGCCGTCGGGGAGTGCGGTGGTTACGCGGCGACCTTCTCGACGCGCCGTGCTTCGAAGCGCTCGCGCTTCGGCCAGCGGACGTCCCAGGCCCAGCCGAACTTCTCGAACACCCAGATCAGGCGGGCCGACAAGTCGATCTGGCCCCGGTCGACGCCGTGCCGCGCGCAGGTCGGGTCGGCGTGGTGGGAGTTGTGCCACGACTCGCCGAAGCTCAGGATCGCCAGCGGCCAGTAGTTGTGAGCCTTGTCGTTGGAGCGGTACGGCTGCTCACCGACCACGTGGCAGACCGAGTTCACGGCCCAGGTGACGTGGTGCACCAGCGCGATCCGCACCAGCGACGCCCAGAAGTACGCGGTGACCGCGCCCCACCAGGACCAGGTCACCAGACCACCGATGACGGCCGGGCCGAACAGCGAGAACAGCATGATCGGCACGAAGTTCTTCTGGATCCGCTTGATGTCCGGGTCGCGGATCAGGTCCGGCGCGAACCGGCGAGCGTTGGAGTTGTCCCGCTCGAACAGCCACCCGACGTGCGCCCAGACCAGGCCCTTGACCAGGCCCTTGGTCGACTCGCCGAAACGCCACGGCGAGTGCGGGTCACCCTCCATGTCGCTGTACTGGTGGTGCCGACGGTGGTCGGCGACCCAGCGGATCGGCGCGCCCTCGATCGACATCGTGCCGGCGATGGTCAGCGCGATCCGCAGCCAGCGCTTGGCCTTGAACGCGCCGTGCGTGAGGTAGCGGTGGAAACCGACCGTCACGCCGAACCCGGTAGTGATGTAGAAGACCGCGAAGATGGCGACGTCGGTCCAGGTGAGGCCCCAGCCCCAGGCCCACGGCACGGCCGCGAGGAGCGCCACGAAGGGCGCCACGACGAAGAACCACAGGAACGCGATCTCGATGTTGCCCTTACGCCCGAAAATGAGCGGACGCTGACCGGAACGCTTGGTTTCGGTTGCGGCGGCCTCGGTCCCCTCCGGAGCCGGAGTGGCGGTCGCCTCTGCGGCCGCTGCGGTCGTCGGAGTCAATGGCCTTCCCTTCAGCATCAGACGATAGTGCGGACGCCGTTGCTCGGCTTCGAGCAACCGACGCTTACGGAAGCGTAACCTACGGAGCCGTAAGTTTGGCAAGGGGCGAGTCGAATTTGCGCGCTGCGCACGAACGGTTGGTACCGATGCCCAAACGGACGCATCGGATCGGTGCGGGGGATTACGCCAGCCGTTCGCGGCGGCCTGTGGAAGAATCGAGATGCCTTCGGCCGTGGTGTAATAGGCAGCACAGCGTCTTTTGGTGTCGCTTGTCCGGGTTCGAATCCTGGCGGCCGAGCCCCTTCTTCCCGATTCGTGCCCTCTTTGAGGTCCGCACGGAGGCGGGCCGTCGGTCATTCGGGTACCGCGCCCGCTGGTTAGCATGCGGCTGAGTCAGCAGCATCACACCCACAGCCGCCTAGTTCTCAGGAGACCGTTGTGACGAGCCCGGCCCGCCCGGCTGCCGTCGTGGTCCTCGCCGCCGGCGAAGGAACCCGGATGAAGTCCGACACCCCCAAGGTCCTCCACGAGCTGTGCGGTCGCAGCCTGGTGGGGCACGTGCTCGCGGCCGCAGGCCGGCTCGAGCCCGCACACCTGGCGGTCGTCGTCGGCTTCCAGCGTGAACGTGTCACCGCGCACGTGACCGGCCTCGACGGCCGGGTCGTGACCGCGGTGCAGGACCAGCAGCTCGGCACCGGCCACGCGGTCCGCTGCGCGCTGGCCGAGCTGCCCGACCTGGACGGTCCGATCGTCGTGCTCAACGGCGACACCCCGCTGCTCACCGCCGAGACCCTGCAGGCGCTGGTCAACGGCCACGTGGAGGCGGGCAACGCCGCCACCGTGCTCACCGCGTCAGTGCCCGACCCCACCGGCCTCGGCCGGATCGTGCGGGACGCCGAGGGCCGGGTACGGCGGATCGTCGAGCACCGCGACGCCACCGCCGAGGAGCGGACGATCGCCGAGATCAACTCCGGCATGTTCGCGTTCGACGCTAAGCACCTGCGGGCCATGCTCGACCGGCTCACCACCGACAACGACCAGGGCCAGGAGTACCTGACCGACGTGCTGGGCCTGCTCGTCGAGGACGGGCACCCGGTCGCCGCGATGGTCGCGCCCGACTACCGCGAGACGCTCGGCTGCAACGACCGGGTCGAGTTCGCCGGCCTGCGCGCGCTGCTGCGCGACCGGCTGGTCACCGCCGCGATGCGGGCGGGCGCCACCGTCATCGACCCGGCCAGCGTCTGGTTCGACGTGGACGTCGTCGTCGGGCGGGACGTCACGATCCACCCGAACGTCCAGCTCCGGGGCGCGACCGTGATCGAGGACCGCGCCGAGATCGGACCGGACACGACGCTGATCGACACCACGGTCGGGGCCGGTGCCACGGTCGTCCGGGCCCACGCCACCCAGGCCGAGATCGGCCCGGAGGCCTCCGTCGGCCCGTACGCCTACCTGCGGCCGGGGTCGGTGCTGGCTCGCAAGGCCAAGGTGGGGACGTACGTCGAGACGAAGAACGCGCGGATCGGCGAGGGCTCGAAGGTGCCTCATCTCACGTATGTGGGCGATGCCACGATCGGTGAGCACTCGAACATCGGCGCGGCGAGCGTGTTCGTCAACTACGACGGTGTGAAGAAACACCACACTACGATCGGTGATCACTGCCGTACCGGTAGCGACAACATGTTCGTCGCTCCGGTATCGGTCGGTGACGGCGCGTACACGGCGGCCGGTTCGGTCATCACCGAGGACGTTCCGCCGGGCGCGATGGCGGTCGCGAGGGCGCGTCAGCGCAACGTCGAGGGGTGGGTCGAACGGCGCCGACCAGGCACAGCGGCGGCCGACGCGGCGGCGGCTGCTCGGCGCGTCGCTTCCGGGGAGGGTACCGTCGAGGGGTCGATTCCTCCTGCCACAACCGACATCCCCGGCTCTGGGCAGTGAACACTGAGTTCCCCTCACGCCGAACCGGTCGGATCTCCGCCGCCCGGCTGCACTGAAAGCGACGCAGAACCGATGGCACTTCACGCCAAGAGCCGCAAGAGCTTGGTGCTCCTGTCCGGTCGGGCCGCGCCTGAGCTCGCCGCGGAGATCGCTGTCGATCTCGAGACCGGGGTGACTCCCACCCGGGCCCTCGAGTTCGCCTCCGGAGAGCTGTTCGTGCGGTTCGAGGAGTCCGTGCGCGGGTCGGACGCCTTCATCATCCAGAGCATGTGCGCGCCGGTGAACCAGCACCTGATGGAGGTGCTGCTCATGCTGGACGCCGCCAAGCGCGGCTCGGCGAAGCGGGTCACCGTCGTGCTGCCGTTCTATCCGTACGCGCGGCAGGACAAGAAGCACCAGGGGCGCGAGCCGATCTCCGCGCGCCTGGTCGCCGACCTGCTCCGTACCGCCGGCGCCGACCGGATCCTGACGGTCGACCTGCACACGGCCCAGATCCAGGGCTTCTTCGACGGGCCGGTCGACCACCTGTTCGCGCTGTCGCTGCTGGCGGAGTACGTCAAGGAGCGGTACGCGGGCCGGGACCTGACCGTGGTGGCCCCGGACTCCGGGCGGGTGCGGGTCGCGGAGCGGTGGACGGACGTCCTCGGCGGTACGCCGCTGGCGTTCATCCACAAGACGCGGGACCCGCTGGTGCCGAACCAGGTCGTCATGAACCGGGTCGTCGGTGAGGTGAAGGGGCGCACCTGCATCCTCGTCGACGACATGATCGACACCGGCGGCACGATCGCGAAGGCCGCCGACGCGCTGAAGCAGGAGGGGGCCGCGGACGTCGTCGTCGCGGCCACCCACGGGGTGCTGTCCGACCCGGCCACCGAGCGGCTGAAGAACGGCCCGATCAGTGAGGTGATCCTCACGAACACGCTGCCGATCCCGCCGGAGAAGGAACTCGACAAGCTGACCGTGCTGTCGATCGCTCCGCTGATCGCCCGCGCGATCCGCGAGGTCTTCGACGACGGCTCCGTCACCTCCCTCTTCGGCGGCGCCTCTTAGTGGGCTGCCCGCCCAGAACGACGCTGACAGCCGCGACTAATACGAGGCGGCCTCGCGCGCGGATGTCAGCGCCGCCCTGGGCGGGCTCCACGTTCACGCAAGAGCGGCGCTTGAATGCGCTTTTGTGTCTAATTGTGGACGCTGGGGTTGAGACGCCGGGGGCCGGTTAACACCGGTGGTGCACATGAGATGTGTTCGATAACCCTATGTGTCCGGGTATGCGGGAGTCTGTGCAGCTTGTAGGCTTCCAGGGGACCGGTTCGTGTTGGACCGGCCGGGCAAGATAGGATGGCGAGGTTGCCCGGCGAGGGGGCTGTGTCGCAGGCTCCGTGATCGACGCGCTGATTCTTTCTCGCGTCGTCTGCGGTGCCCACGACACGGCCCCTCGCCCAACGTCAATCGATGATCACGCTTGCGTTCGAGGAGTTACGTCGTGTCCGAGGTCCGAATCGCCGCCGAGCCGCGCACTGAGTTCGGCAAGGGCGGCGCACGCCGCACGCGCCGGGCCGGAAAGATCCCCGCCGTGCTGTACGGGCACGGTCAGGCGCCTCGTCACATCGCCCTGCCGGCCCGCGAATTCGCCGCCGCGATCAAGCACGGTGCCAACACCCTGCTGACGATAGAGATCGACGGTGGCAAGGAGCTGGCGCTGCCCAAGGCCGTCCAGCGCGACCCGATCAAGGCCACCATTGACCACGTCGACCTGCTGCTCGTCCGCAAGGGCGAGAAGGTCACGGTCGAGCTGGCGCTCGTCCTCACCGGCCAGGTGCAGCGGGGTGGCCTGGTCAACCAGGACCTCACCACGCTCACGGTCGAGGCCGAGGCCACCAACATCCCGGACGGTGTCGAGGTCAACATCGACGGTCTGGAGATCGGTAAGCACCTGCTGGCCAAGGACATCGAGCTGCCCAAGGGCGTCACGCTGGTGACCGACCCCGAGGCCGGGGTCGTCGGTGTCGTCGCCCAGCAGAGCGCCGCGCAGGCCGAGGCCGAGATGGAGGCCGCTGAGGCAGAGGCGGGCATCGAGCGGGACGAGAAGCAGACCGCCGACGCCTGATCCACATACCGACCGGCCGGGGCCCCGATTGCGGGGTTCCGGCCGGACTCGTCCCAGGAGGATTTTGTGGCGGCCACTGAGGCAGGCGCCGACGGCCCCTGGCTCGTCATCGGGCTGGGCAACCCCGGCCCGCGCTACGCCGGCAACCGGCACAACGTCGGCCAGATGGTCGTCGACCTGCTCGCCGAACGGGTCGGTGGCCGGTTCACCAAGCACAAGTCCCGTGCCGACGTGGTCGAGGGCAGGCTCGGTGGGCACCGGGTGGTGCTGGCGAAGCCGCTCTCGTACATGAACGAGTCCGGCGGTCCGGTCGCCGGGCTGCGGAGCTACTACCGCGTCTTGCCGGAGCGGACGATCGTCGTCCACGACGAGCTCGACATCCCGTTCGACACCGTCCGGCTCAAGCGCGGCGGTGGTGACAACGGCCACAACGGGCTGCGCTCGATCTCGACGTCGCTGGGCACCAAGGACTACCTCCGCGTCCGGGTAGGGATCGGCCGGCCGCCCGGCAGGCAGGACCCGGCCGACTTCGTGCTGCGGGACTTCAGCGGGACCGAGCGCAAAGACCTGCCGTTCCTCGTCGACACGGCGGCCGACGCCGTCGAGGCGCTGTTCGGCGCCGACCTCGCGACCGTGCAGAACACGTTCCACGCGAAGTAGCGCCCCCGATCAGCGCGGTTTGCCGCGTATATTGTCCGGTATGTCGGGGGACGCGCACGGGGTGGACCAGTTGTGGGACGCGCTGGTCGACCAGCACATGGACACGATCTGGAGCATCGCGACGACGGCCGGCCTGGAGAGCGCCGAGGCCGCCGTCGTCTCGCAGCTGACCTGGCTCCGGATGGCCGAGCGCTGGACCACCGTCCGCGCCCTGTCCGGCGCGAACGACCCGGCACGGCACCCGGTCGAGCAGCCCACCACCCAGGTCGACGAGTGGATCCTGCACACGGCCCGCTCCGAGGTCGACGCCTGGATCCGGGAGGAGCAGCGGCGTCGGCACGAGTCGGTCTTCGCCGGTGGGGGCGTCGTGCGGATGGCGCCGGGCTTCCAGGCGGCAGACGTCGGCGGCCAGAACCGATGACCCCCGATCCGATGGCTCGCACCTCGGTCGCACGGATCGGCCTGGCCGCCGCGCCCGAGGCGTCCGAACCGCCGCAGCTCGAACCCGACGAGGTGGCGGGCCTCACCGACCTGGTGAACGAGCCCGACGAACCGCAGACCGGTCACCAGCCGGTCGGAGGCCGCCGCGCGAACCTGGCGCCGGAGGAAGCGGCGATGCTCGTGGGCGCCGCCGCCAACGGGGACCGGAGCGCCTGGGACGCGCTCGTCGACGCCTACGGCGGCCTGATCTGGACCGTCGCCCGCAATCACCGGCTGAGCCCCGGTGACGCCGGTGACATCAGCCAGACGACCTGGCTGCGGCTGGTGGAGAACATCGACCGGCTGAGCGACCCGAGCCGGGTGGGCGCCTGGCTCGCCACGACCGCGCGCCGGGAATGCCTCCGCCTGCTGGGCCGGGCGAAGCGCACCGTGCTCTCCGGCGAGGAACTCGACCCGGCGACCGACCGGCTCCGCCTGGCGACCCCCGAGGCGGACGCCGCCCTGCTCGCCGCCGAGCAGGAGGCCGAGATGCGTCAGGCCTTCGGACGGCTCACCCCGCGCTGCCGGGAGCTGCTGCAGTTGCTCCTGCTCGACCCGGCGCCCAGCTACGACGAGATCTCGGCGGCGCTGGACATCCCGATCGGCAGCATCGGCCCCACCCGTGGCCGTTGCTTGGAGAAATTGCGGGCAATCGTCGAGGGCACGGGTATCAATCCGGCGACTGCCGGCTCTTCCTAGGAGGTAGCAGTGTCACCGGAACCGTTGCGCAGGGCTCACTCCTCCGAGGAGGACGCCCGGCCGTGGGACGTCCGGGTGGATGAAGGAGGGCCCGTGAACGTCGTACCCGAGTCGGTGCGCGCCGCCGCACGTCGTGCGTTCGACGCTCGCCCGGTCGAGACGCTCGTCGCCGACCTGATGTTCGACTCGGTCCTCGATCACGACCGCCGCGCTGCCGCCGACCCGACCGTCCGGACGATGCGGTTCGGCCACCGCAACGGCGGCGCCGACCTGCGCGTCACCGACCGGAGTGGCGGACGGCGGGTCAGCATGGACGTGTTGCCTGCCCAGCGGGCGTCCGCCGAGGTGCGCTGTGCCGGTGCGACGTTCAGCGTCACCACCGACGACGAGGGACACGCCGAGTTCGACGTCCCGATCGGCTTGTTCAGCGTGGTGCTGCGACCGCTGCGGTCGCCGCAGGCGAAACCGCTGCAGACGTCGTGGGTCCGGCTATGACCGGACCGCGGACCTCATCCGTCCGGGTGACCAGAACCCCGCACGGGTCCCGGTGTTCACTTCCGCGTCGAGCCATTAGCCTCGGGGCTGCCAGCGACCTAGCCTGCAAGGCTTCAGGAGACAGGGTGTCGAGCAAGCGGCACCGGGGTCAGGGGGTAACACAGGTGGTTACGGCAGCCCGGCCGACTGAGTGGAGGGCCTGGTGACACTCTCCGAGCCCGATTTCCCGGATACCGTCGCGGTACGGATGACCTGTGACTCGGACGTCGAGTTAGCACGGCTGCTGGCCACGCACGCCGGGGTGATCCTGCTCCGGTTGCGAACCCGCAAGCCGATGCCCGCGAGCCGGCTGAAGGCCGACGGCGACCGGCGGTCCCACGACTTTCTGACCGCGGCCCTGGCCAAGCTCCGGCCCGCTGACGCGGTGCTCTCCGAGGAGGGCGCCGACGACGCCGCGCGGCTGTCGGCCCGGCGGGTCTGGATCGTCGACCCGCTGGACGGGACCCGCGAGTACTCGGAGCTCGACCGGGACGACTGGGCGATCCACGTCGCGCTCTGGGAGGACGGTGAGCTGGTCGCGGGCGCGGTCGCGCTGCCCGGCCTCGGCCCGACGCTGACCAGCGAACAGCCGCCCCAGTTGCGTCCGGCGGCGGCCAAGCCACGGATCCTGGTGAGCCGCAGCCGTCCGCCCGCCTATGCCGAGGCGGTGGCCGAGAAGCTCGGAGCCGAGCTGCTGCCGATGGGTTCGGCGGGTGCGAAGGCGATGGCGGTCGTCCGCGGGCAGGCCGAGGCGTACCTGCACGACGGCGGGCAGTACGAGTGGGATTCGGCGGCGCCGGTGGTCGTGGCGCGCGGGGCGGGTCTGCACACGTCCCGGGTGGACGGGTCGCCGCTGAGCTACAACAACCCGAACCCGTACCAGCCTGACCTGCTGATCTGCCGGCCCGAACTCGCCACCCCGATCTTGTCGGCGATCGCAGCGTCCAAATAGTGAACGGGGCCCGGCAGATGCCGGGCCCCGCCGCTATCGGGCCTGCCTACCAGCCCCAGTTCCAGTCTGTTTCGGACCAGGGGTCCTGCTGGTTCCAGCCCCCGCTCCACGGGTCGGACCAGTCCTCGGCGGGCTCCACGCTCCGGCCGACGGTCGCGGTGGCCGCCGGGGAGAACGCGCCCGCGGTACCGCGGGCGTCGACCGCGCGGACCGTGTAGCGCACGGTCGTGCCCGCGGTGAGACCGCGGTCGGTGAACGAGTAACTCTTCGACGTCTCCCACGGCTTGGCCGACGCGCGGCCCCGGTAGACCAGCGTCGAGCCGCGGTAGACCTGGTACGTCACGGTCGGGTCGTCCAGGTCTTCGACCCCGCGCCAGGTGACCGTCACCTGGTTCTGCCCGCTGTTCTGGACGGTCGGCGCGGCCGGCGTCGACGGTGCCTTCGACCGCGCGGTGAGCGTGAACCGGGTCAGGCCCTGCTGCGGCACGTTGTTGACGGTCGTGAACTGGCCGCCGACCCAGAGCGACCGGCCGTCGCTGGCCATCGCGCGTGGCCCCAGCTTCGACGGCGACCGGGTCGCCGGGATGTTCGGGTCACCGCCGTTCGTCGACGGGAACCAGTACTGGATCGTCGTGCTGTTCCCACGGGTGGTCTGCGCCAGCAGGCGGTAGTAGCGCGGCTCGGCCTGGTCGGTGGCCTGCTCCGGGAAGCCGCCGTCGGTGTCGTTGCAGTTGTGCGCGTGTGATCCGGTGTAGAGCAGGTCGCCGTGCAGCGCCACCGCCCACGACGCGCCGAGGCAGCTGTCGAACCAGAGAAGCTTGCCGGTCTGCGGGTCGACCGCGGCCCGCCCGTCCCACGTCCCCTCGCCGTTGGCCGTCAGGTAGACAGCGTTGCTGTCCGCGGTCATGTCGGTGATGTACGACGTGCGGGGGACGCCACGCCAGGCCCAGGCCGTGCTCTGGCCGGTGGTGGGGCTGACCGCGCCGAGCGCGTGCTGGGCGACGCCGTTCAGCGTGTTGTAGTTGCCGCCGACGACCAGCCGCGTCTCGTCGGCGGACAGCGAGATCGCGATCACCTCGCCGTCCGCGTTCGCGTTGAACGCGGTCACCCCGCCGGTACGCCGGTCGAACGCGGCGACGCGCTCCCGCGCCTGACCGCCGGCCTGGGTGAAGAGGCCACCGGCGTAGACCGCGCTCGACCCGACCGCGAGGGCGCGGACGCGGGAGTTGACGCCGGTCGGGACGAAGCCGGGATCCAGCGACGGGTTGACCCGGGTCGCGTTCGCGGTGGGGAACGCGGCGATCTTGCTTCGTGCCTGACCGTCCACGGTGGTGAAGTCGCCGGCCACGTAGATCGCCGAACCGTCTGGCGACGCCTTGATCCGGTAGATCGTGTCGCAGGTGTAGGTCTGAGCGTCCCAGTCGACGTCGCAGGACACGTCCGGCTTCGACTCGCCGAACGTGTGCTGCGGCGAGGCGAACCGGTGGGAGAGCGGCAGCAAGTTCCCGGTGCGGGCGTCGAACGCGGCCAGGTTGTCCCTGGCGACCTCCCGGGTGCCGGGTGCCGCGCCGGGCGGGCGGACGGTCGAGAAGCTGCCGCCGATGTAGATCACCCCGGCGACGTGGGTGACCGCCCACACGGTTCCGTTCGTCTGCCAGGTGGGCTGGGCGTCCGCGGTGAAGACGCGGGTGGACGCGGTGCCCGCGGCGCTGACGGTCGCGGGCGCCGGCGCCGCGGGGGACAGTCCGATCGCGGCGCCGAGCAGCGTGAGCGCCGTGGCGGCGCGTCCGAGACGCGGGCGGCGGGATTGAGTCGAATGGGGGTCCTGGCGCACGTTTCTCCTCGGGAGTCCGCCGATCGGGTTCGACCGGCTGCTGACGGGCTCAGCGGTCCCAGTCGAAGGGAGTGCCGAGCAGTTCGGTCAGGCGGGCGTTGAACGGGCGGTAGTACTCGACGAGCCGCTCCCTGGTCGCCGCCGCCATCGGCGGAGCCGGCAGCTTGTTGTGGTGTGGCAGCCGGGGCGGCTCGACGACGGGCAGGCTGAGGAACTCCTGGACGGTCCGGTAGGCCTCGATCGGGTCCTTGCGGAGGTCCTCGAACGGCATGACCAGCAGCTGCGCCCGGCCGAACCGTTCGAGCCACCGGGCCACCTGCTCGACGTACCGGCCGCGGGCCAGGTAGCTGTGCCAGTCGTGGTGGTAGGAGTAGTAGTCCGGGTCGGCGAGGATCCGCTCGGTCTGGCCGCGCAGCCGCTCCTCTTCGGCGTCGATCGCGGCCTCGAACGTGGGCAGGCACTCGGCGTTGGAGCCGCGCCGCTCCCAGTAGTTCGAGTACGCGCGGTCGACCGGATTGCGGAGCAGCGCGACCAGCCGCGCCTTGGGAACGGTGTGCTGCACGCGCTCCGGTGCCAGCGGGTGGAACAGGTAGTACGGGCTGGCCTCGCCGGTCAGCGGCCGGATGCCGCTGCGCTGGGCGGCCCGGTCGAGCGCGGCCCGGCTCGGGAAGTGCGAGCGGTACCAGCGTTCGCCGCGGTGGTAGTGGATGTCGAAGTAGTGCGGGCTCTTGATCTGCTGCAGCGCCGGGAACATCGGCGCGACGTTGGGGTGCCGCACCAGCCAGTTCCAGACCGACGTGGTGCCACCGCGCTTGGTGCCGATGATCAGGAAGTCGGGCAGCGTGCGCTGGTCGGCGGTGTGCTCGCCGTAGCGGCGCACCGCGCGGCGGATCACCCGCTTCACCGGACGGGGCACCCGGCGTTTGGCCGCGCGCAGCGGATCCGGCACCTCGACGTGGCGAAGCATGCTCAACGAACTCTTTTCGACCGGTGACTGCTGGGGTCGCTCGACGTCAGGGATGCTCGGAGGATTCATCGGAACTCCTTGCTCGCAGCGGACGGAGGGGTGTCGGTCCGGCGCGGTGGCGGCTCGACCGGACGTTCCGGCTCAGCCGGGCGGCGTCGTCGGACGCCGGGCAGCCGCAGTCGGTGGGTGGGGAGTGCGGCGGCGAGATCGGCGAGCGCGAACTCGGTCCGCCACCGCCGGAGCAGCACGAGGTAGGCCGCGCTGCCGAGGAGGACGAGGATGATCGCCGCCCGGAAGTCCGGCACCGGGTGTCCGGTCGCGAGGTCGTACGCCAGCGCCGGGAACACGAAGCACGCGACGCCGGCGAACGCGGCACGGAACAGCGGGCGGGAGAGCGTCCGGACGCCGACCGTGCCGCGCACGATCAGCGTGACCGCGAGGTTCTCACCGACCACGGCCGCCGCCTTGGCGAGCGCGGCACCGGTGACGCCGTACTGCGGGATCAGCAGCACGGCGAGTGCGATTCCGCAGGTCAGTGACGTGGCGGTGACGGCGAGCGTGAACGTCGACCGGCCGCTCATCAGCAGCAGCGTGGAGACCGGCCCGGTCGCCAAGTTGACCAGCGTGCCCGCGGCCAGCAGCGCCAGCGCCGGACCGCCCGCCGAGAACCCGGGGCCGAAGAGCCGCAGGACCTCGGTCGGCCAGACCGCGAAGACCAGGTAGAGCGGGAACGAGACGACGGTGATCCAGACCGCGGCGGTGCGGTGCAGGTGTTCGACGCCGGCCAGGTCGCCGACCGTGAGCAGCCGAGCCAGTGTCGGGGCGATCGCCAGCCGGAGCGCCTGCAGGGCCAGCGTCCCGGCTAGCGCGAGCCGGAGCGCGGCGTTGTAGACCCCGGCGTCGGCGACCCCGGCGAGCGCGCTGACCAGGATGAGGCCGGCGTGCATGCCCGCGATCTCGCAGGCGGAGGCGGCGGCGCGCGGCGTGGCGAAACACCACAGCTCCCGCCATGTGGCGGCGGCGCCGCTGGGGCCGCCCGCGGCGTTCGCGGGGTTGTCGGGCGCGTGCGCCGGGCCGTTCGCGCCGTCGGGCGTGGGCAGTTCGGCGCGGACCTCGCGGAGGGCGCGGTGGGCCAGGACCGCCGACCAGACGCCACCGAGCAGCGTCGGGACGGCCCAGGCCACGGTCGTCCACAGCACCGGCCCGGCCGACAGCTGCGCGGCGGGCCACTGCTGGTGCGCGGCCGCCACCGCCACCCCGACGAACACGCAGCGCAGCGCGGGCTTCGTGATGCTCTCGACCAGCGTGAGCGGGACGACGCTGCCCAGTCCGCGGGTGACGGCCAGCGCGACGTACCCGGTCGCGGCCAGCGGCACCGTGGCCACGCCGACCCGGATCAGCCACACCGCCCCGGGTGGGGCCGGCTGTTCGAACACCGCGTGGACCAGCTGCGGAGCCGCCCACCAGGCCGCCACTGCGAGCAGCGTCGTGCCGACGAAGACCGGGGCCAACGCGGCCACCGCGGCGGCGCTGATGTCACGGGTGCGGCCCAGCGCGCGGAACCGGGGCGCCATCCGCACGAGCGCGGTGTCGGTGCCGAACCGGCCGACCACCGCCAGCGTCATCGCGACCGCGACGACCACCGAGAACGCCCCGGCGCCCGCCGCGCCCAGCCCCCGGCTCACCTGAACGACCAGGATGAACCCGAGGAGGGCCGAGGCCGCCGACCCGATCAGGCTGATCGTGCCGGCCCTGGCGATCCCGCGGAGCTCGGCGCTGCGCTGGGCGTCCTCGGTGCCGGTGGACGGCGGCCGGGTGGGGAGCGAGGTCATCGGCGTGCACCGGCGGCCAGCAGCAGGCCGGCCACCGACCACGCGGTGACCATCAGCACCGGGTTACGGATCGGATAGTCGACCATCAGGTGCACCGACAGCGCGACGAGCGCGCCGGTCGCGCCGACGACCAGACCCAACGTCCGGCGTTCCGCGGTGACCGCCGTGCGGCGCAGGCGGCGGGCCGTCACCACGGCCGCGAGACCGCAGCCGGCGGCGAACCCCACCCCGGCGAACAGCCCGACGACGCCGGTCTCCGCGCCGAGGTGCAGCAGCGCGTTGTGCGCGTGCAGCCGCGGCGCGAACTGGATGACCGACGGGGACTCCGCCGCGAGCGTGCTGAACGACCCGGGCCCGTTGCCGAGGACCGGGTGCGTGCTGAACTGGCGCACGGCTTCCCGCCACGTGATCGGCCGGACGTCGTGCGGGTTCGCGGCGCGGTCGTCGATCACCGCGAGCCGGTCCACCACCACCTCGACGACGCCGGCCGCCGGGCCACCGCGCACCTCGGCCGGACCCGTGAACGTGAGCAGCACCCCGGCGGCCACGAGCGTCGCCCCGAGCGCCGCCGCGGTCATCAGCGCCCGCCGCACCGCCGGGTGCAGCACCGCCGCCACCACGAGCCCCGCCGCGGTGCCGAGCCAGGCGCCGCGGCTCAGCGACAGCACCAGCGCGGCCGCCGCCCCCGACCCACCGGCCAGGGCGAGCGCCCGCTCCCAGCGGCTCGGCGCTGCGATGAACCAGCCGACCGCGAGCAGGACGATCAGCGCCGCGTAGCACCCGAACTGGTTGGGGTCGGCGAAGATCGACTGTGCCCGGTTGCGGACCACCGCGCCGCCGTAGACCGGTTTCAAGCGCTCGGCCTGGCTCAGGATCGGGAGCGTGACGGTCAGCGAGCCGACGACCGCGGTGCCGACGAGCGTCCGCAGCCGACCGGGGGACGTCGCGACCAGCAGCACCGCCACCAGCAGCAACCACCCGGCGGCGTAGGTGGCGGTGACCTTCAGCCCGCGGAACTGGTTGACCGCGACGAGCGTGGCGGCGGCGGCCGCGGCGACCAGGCCCAGCCCGAACCAGAGCGGCGGGCGGATCTCGCGTCTGCTCAGCGCGGCCTGGATCGGGAGTCGCCCGGCGAGCGCCCAGAGCGCGGTGACGGCGATCGCGGTCACGCAGACGACGTGGACGACCTGCAGGTCACCGCCGCCACCGGGAACGGGCCGGTCACCGACGGCGGGGCCGGCGAAGACGAGTGCCACCGCGCAGAGCGGCACCAGGTCGCCCCGGGCAACGGTGGCTGCCGGGGCGCCGCGGACGGCTCGGCTCTGCGCCGGCGGTGCGCTCACGTCTCCGCCTCAGCGACCTGCCCGGCCGCCGCAGGCACCCGGCCCTCCGCGACGACCTGCCCTTCGACGACATGCCGGTGGGCGGTGTGTGCGGTGACCAGGTGCTGCGCCGTCGCGCCGGGCCGGGCGTCGGCTCGGTGGCGTGGCCGGTAGCCGGGCGGGGCGGTCTCAGGCGTCGGACGGGGAGGGGCGTCGTGGCGCCCTGGCGTCCACGTGGCGAGGTCGCGGGCGGTGAGAGACGCCAGCAGTGCCTCGGCGGTGCCGACCAGCTTGGCCCCGTCCTTGAGCACCGCAGCCACCGGCACCAGCGGCAGCACCAGCGGCGACTGACCCCGTCGCAGCACCCGCGCGACCGGAAGCGAGAAGTACGCCGCAGCACCCGCGGCCGCCAGCACGCGGCCGGGTGTCCCGCCCCAGACGATCGCCGCCGTCGCGCCCAGGTAACCGCCCAAGCGGATCGCGTCGCGCTGCAGCAGCGCGCCCGACCGGCCGGTGCCACCGCCCCGCCCGTAGCCCCGGAACTGCGCGAACGCGGCCCGGACGCCCACGCGCTGGTACCACGTCACGGCGGCGTCCAGGGTCAGCGCGGTACGGGCGCCGACGGCCCGCACGGCGCGGCCGAACGCCTCGTCCTCGGCCGTCCGCAGGTCCTCCGGGAACCCACCGGCGGCCGCCCAGACATCCCGGGTGAACCCGACCGACCGCCCGTCGACGCGGGACGCGGAGAACGACCGGCCGAACAGCCGCCCGTAGAGCGCGCGCAGCGCGGTCCGCCGCCGCAGTTCCTCCGGGTCCGGCCAGTTCATCGCCGCCATCGCGGGCTCGAACCAGCGCCCGGCGCGCACCGCGGCCGAGTACACGCCGACGTACAACTCGATCGGGAACTCGGCCGGGTTCTCCCCGAGCCGCCGTGCCGCCGCGGTGGTTTCCGCGGCGGCGGCCCGGAACCCGTCCAGCCAGGTCGCCGACGGTGTGCAGCCGGCGTCGGTGCAGGCGATGAACTCGTGCCGTGCCGCCTCCACCCCGCGGTTGCGGCTGAAGCCGATCGTCCCGCCGCCGTGGCGCACCAGCCGGATCCGCCGGTCCTCGGCGTGCCACGCCGCGATGCGCTCCGCGGTGCCGTCCGTCGACCCGCCGTCGACCAGCACGTACTCGTCGTCCGGGCCGAGCTGGGCGGCGAGCGTGCCGATCAGGCCGTCGATCACCGGTGCCTCGTCGAGCACCGGGCTGACCACGCTGATCGCCGGTGCCGAGACTCGGCACAGCCCGGCGCCCGGCCGGCGCGCGACCTCGGCGAGCAGCGCGGCGAACCGGGCGGCCTGGGTCACCGCGTCCGGGTGGTGGGCCGACCGCCGGTGGCCCTCGGCGCCGAGCGCCGCCCGGACCTCGGCGTCGTCCAGCGCGGCCAGCGCACCCGCGACCTCGGCCGGGTCGGCGGGCGGCACCAGGATCCCCGCTGACCGGCTGACCGAGCCCAACGGCTGCGGTCCGATCCGCCGGGCGACCGGCCCGCCGTCGTCGACCGCGATCACCGGGACGCCTGCCAGCTGGGCTTCCAGCGCGGTGAGACCAAAACCCTCGCGGCCGGGCGTGCGCGGACCGTCCGGGCGGGTGAGCACCGCCACGGCGTCCGCACCGGCGAGCAACCGGCCGACCGACGGGACGCTCTGCCGGAGATGGACCCGGTCGGCCACACCCCAGTCGGCAGCCAGCGAGGCCAGCCGGTCCCGCTCGCCGGGGCGGCTCGGGTCGTCGGGGCCGATCGCGAGCAGGTCCCAGCCGGCGGCGTACGGCTCGGCGAGCGCCCGGATCGCGGTGTCGATGCCCTTGTACGGCACGAACCGCACCGGCATCGCCAGGATCAGCCGCTCGTCGGCGGGCACGTTCAGCGCGCGGAGGACCTGCACGGCCTCGTCCCGCGAGTGCGGTGGCCGGGGGCGGGGCGGGGTGATCGTCAGCGTGTCCGCGCGGCGGGCGGCGAGCGCCACGTCGTCGGCGGTCGCGACGACCCGGCCGGATGCCGCGGCGAGCCCGCGCGCCAGTCGTCGGTCGTAGCTGTAGTCGTGCTTGACCCACACCGACGGGACACCGACCGCGAGCGCCGCAGGCGCCACCACGCACTGGGCCTTCACGCCGTTGCCGATGACGACGTCCGGGTCGACCGCGCGCAGCGCCCGCGCGAGCCAGGCCGTGGCGGCGGCGATCGCGGCGCCGGTGCGTCCCACCGGCCGCACGGTCACCGGGATGCCCCGCCGGATCAGCTCGGCCCGCAGCGGGCCGTCCTCCAGCATCACCACCCGCGGTTGCAGGCGATCGGTGTGGTCGAGCATCGAGAGCAGCCAGGACTCCGCACCCCCGAGAACCCCGCTGGGCGTGACGACCAGCGCTTCGAGCGGTCGGGTGATCGCGGAATGAGCCATCGGTGCTTGTCCTCCCGGTAGGCCGGTCGCGGTGGGGGTGCGGGCCCGCCCCGGCGTGGCGTGGCTCGCGTCGGTGGCTCCGGCTGTGGCACGCTCACTGGTCGCCTGGGTCGTTTTAGTCTCTTTACGACGATAAAAGCAAGAACGAAGACTTTGTGTACTGGAGGGTTATTAGTGTCGTCCGTCCAGGTTCTGCATGTGTCCCATGCCGTCAACACCGGTCTGGCCCACTGCGTCGGGGACTATGTCGAGTACCAGGCCAAGCACGGCGTGCACGTGACCGTCGCGTGCCCCGGCGGGCGGCTCGCGGCGCTCACCGGTGCCCGCGGCGCGGACGTCGTCACCTGGCGCGCCGCGCGAGGGCCGGGGCCGGGGATGCTGGCCGAGGCCCAGCAGTTCCGGCGGATCTTCGAGGACATCCGGCCGGACGTCGTCCACCTGCACTGCGCCAAGGCCGGGCTGATCGGGCGGGCAGTGCTGCGTGGCCGGGTTCCGACCGTCTTCAGCCCCCACGCCTGGTCGTTCCAGGCGGTAGACGGTGCGCTCAGACGCCTGGTGCTCGGCTGGGAGAGACACGCGATGAGGTGGACGGACGTCGTCGTCTGCGTCAGCGCGGCCGAGCGGGACACCGGGGTAGCCCACGGTCTGCGCGGCCGGATGGAGGTGCTGCCCAACGCCGTGCTGCCGGGCGCCGTGGAGCCGATCCGGGCGCGTTCGCGCCAGGAGGTTCGGGAGTCGCTCGGGGTCGAGCCCGGCGTCCCGGTGGCGGTCTGCACCGCCCGGCTGGCCCGGCAGAAGGGTCAGGACGTACTGATCGACGCGTGGCCCGCGGTCCGGGCGGCGATCCCGGGTGCGCGCCTGGTGCTGGTCGGCGACGGGGTGGCCCGGCCGGCGCTGGAGGCCGCGGTCGAGGAGGTCGGCGCCGAGGGTGTCCACTTCACCGGCCCGGTGGACCGTTCCATAGCCCTGAGCTGGCTTTACGCGTCCGACGTCGTGGTCTGTCCCTCGCGCTGGGAGGGCATGTCGCTGGTGCCGCTGGAGGCGATGGCGCTCGGGCGTCCGGTGGTCGTCACCGCGGTCGACGGCATGGCCGAGTCGGTACCGCCGGGAACCGGGTGGATCGTGCCGCCGGAGGATCCGGAGGCGCTCGCCGGGGCCGTCGTGACCGTGCTCACCGATCACGAGGCCGCCCGCGCTGCGGCAGACGCCGGCCGGCGCCGCGCCGCGTTGACGATCGGCGACGACTCGTCGGCGAGGTTGCTCGACCTCTACGGCGAACTACTCCGCGGACGCCGTCCCCCGGCCACCGTGAGCAGCTGACCGGCGCGGGCTTCACACGGGCCAGGCGTCCAGCGATCGCGCCACCGCCCGGGCCTCCGGCTGGATCGTCCGGGCGTGGTCCAGGTCGGCCCGGTGCCGGTCGGCCCGCTGGCCCTTGACGTTCTCGCCGAGCAGCCGCAACGCCAGATAGAGCGCCAACGTCCCCACCGCCCGGTGCTCGCCGGGCGGTGTCAGGGCCAAGAGCCGGTCGAGCAGCGCGTCCCGGTCGGTGCGGTGCGGGAGCAGCGTCCAGAGCCGCAGCAGGTCGCCGTGTTTGGGTCCGTGCCCCAGGTACTCCCAGTCGACGACGTGGACGCCGCCCTGCTCCGGACACCACAGCGCGTTGCGGTGGTAGAAGTCGCCGTGCGCCACCGGGACGCTCGGCAGTGCGGCGGCGGCCCGGCGCGCCGCCAGCCAGAGCCGGGTCGGAACCCCGCCCAGCGCGCCCCTGGCCAGCCGGATCGGCGCCGCCCACCGGGGTGACGTCCACCGTGCCGGGGGTGGACCCGGCTGCGGTGGCGGCGAACCGGCGATCCGCAGCGCGGTCGTGACCGCGGCGTCCAGGAACTCGGTGCCGGTGGGTGGGTGCGGGCGCCACCACTCGGCGACCATCCAGCCGCCGCCCGGGTCGGCGTCCAGTACCGGGACGGTCGGCACGCCGACCTGCCGCGCCCATTCGCGTCCCCAGAGTTCTCGGCGCAGCCGCAGCCTGCCGGTCTCGGTCGACGCGACCTCGACCACCACCCCGTCGCCGAGCAGTCGCTGGACCGGCCGCCGCGGCCCCGCGAACGCAGCGGTTCGCAGCGTTTCCGGCGGAATCCCCGCGTCGGTCAGCAGCGTCCGGACGGCAGGCGGGAGGGAGGGGGTCACGGGTCGGCAGCCTAAGGGACGAAGATGGGTCAAACTATACAAAGAGCGCAAAACCTCACTGAAGGGACTCGTCTTGACCACCCTCGACGCCCCGCCGCCCGCCCGGCACCGCCCGCCGGCCCTGCTCCGTGGCTGGCTCTTCTTCCTGGTAACCGCGGTGGCGGTGCTGGGTGGGGCGGCCGCCCACGTCGTCACCAGGCCGGTGACCTGGTCGGCGCAATCGGTCATCGCGTTCGTCCCGGTGGGGGAGCGGCCGGTGAGCGCGACCTCGGTGACGCTGATGGTGCCGCGGTACGTCGCCTACGCGGCGTCGCCCTACGTCGTGCGGCAGGCCGCGGCTGCGGTCGGGGTGCCGTCGACCGAGCTGCAGGGCGGGCTGAACGTCACGATGCCCGCGACGACCGCAAACGTGGCGATCACGGTGTCCGGCCGGTCGGCGGCGGTGGCGGCCGAGGCGGCGAACCGGATCGCGGCGCTGGTGGTGGAGCGGGCGTCGGCCGATCCGGTGCTCGCCGCGCGGATGCTCGCCGAGGCGACGGTGCCGACGAGCCCGGCCGGGCCGGGCGAGAGCACGCTGCTCGGTGGGGCGGCGGTCGGGGCGTTGGTGGTCGGGGCGTTCGCGGCTTGTGGAGTGCGGTGGTACGTGCGGCGCCGGTATCCGCCGGTCACCGTGCCGGTCGTACCTCCGTCGATGCGACGCCCGGGCCCCGACACCGTGCTCGGCACCGCGGCCCTGCCCCGGCCGGTCCCGCCGGAGGACACCGTCGAGATGCCGCCGCTCGAGGAGCAGGACACCGTCGACTTCGACCCGGCGACCGTGGTCACCCGGTCGGCCACGCCGAGCAGCCGCTGAGCTGGGTTCCGGGGGCGGCCCCCCGGAACCTCAGTACGCGCCGTCGCGGGAGAGCACCGCGGGCAGCGTCCGGCGGACGATGTCGATGTCCATCGCGAGCGATCGGTTCTCCACGTAGCGCAGGTCGAGCCGGACCGCTTCCTCCCACGGCAGGTTCGACCGCCCGCTGACCTGCCAAAGCCCGGTCATCCCCGGCTTCACGAGCGTGCGGCGCCGGTAGTCGGGCGGCATCTGCTCGGGTGGAGTCGCGGTGGGTCGCGGCCCGACCAGCGCCATGTCGCCGCGGACGACGTTCACCAGCTGCGGCAGCTCGTCGAGCGAGAGCGCGCGCAGGATCGTGCCGACCGGTGTGATCCGCGGGTCGTCTCTGACCTTGAACAACGTCCCGGCGGTGTACTGGTTCGCGCCGGACAGCGCGTCCTTCAGCGCCTCGGCGTCCGCGACCATCGTCCGGAACTTCAGCAGCCGGAACCGCCTGCCGCCCTGGCCGGTACGGAGCTGGGTGAAGAACACCGGCCCCGGGCTGGTCAGCTTCACCACGAGCGCGACGCCGAGCAGCAGCGGCGACAGTGCGACGAGCGCCGCGGCGGCGATCGCCCGGTCGACCAGGTACCGCAGCGCGATCCGGGCCCCGTCGTACCGGGGCGGCGTGACCTCGACCAGCGTCGCGTCCCCGTAGGCCCGTACCGACACCCGCTCCGGGCTGACCGGCCACAACGGGGTGACCGCGACGCCGACTGCGTGCTCTTCCAAGCGCCAGGAGAGCGCCCGGAGCGTGTCCGGATCGCACTCGCCGGTGACCACCACGGTGTCCGCGCCGGTCCGCCGCACGGTGTTGATCACCGCGTCCATCGCCCGTCCCGGCTCGTCGTCGGCGCGTGCGGTCGCGTCCACGACCGGCAGGCCACGCCCGCCGGGTAGGCCGGTCACGGTCAGCGCCGACAGGTCGACGGTTCGCTCGGCCTCGCCGGGTGCGTCGTCCCAGTCGGCGGAGTTCCATCCGGTGTGGCCGAGGTCGGTCACGCACGCCGCGGCGATCGTCGGCGCGTGGACGTCACGCCGGGCAGAGGCGCAGTAGCGCCGCACCGCGTCCTGCGGGCCGTAGAGCACCACCGGAGCAGCCGCCAACGCCCCACCGGCGCGGGTGAGCTGGGTCAACGCCGTCCGGGTCAGCGCGACCGCGAGCGCGGTGGCCGGGACGGCCACCAGCATCAGCGCGCGGACGCCGGACTGCGGGGCGACCGCCGTCGCGACGCCCACCACGGCCCACAGCGTCACGGTCGTCACCAGGATGGCCTTGGCGTCGCACAGCCGGATCTTCAACCGGCGCCGGTGGTAGGCACCGACTGCCCAGGCGGTGAGCGTCCAACCCGCAGGCACCGCCAGCGCTTCCTGGAGCGGTAGTGCGTCGAGGAGCCCGCCGAGTGCGACCGCGGTCGCGACCGCGGCCACGGCGTCGCAGGCGGCGACCGCGGCTCTGCGCAGGGCGTCCTGGCGGTCGGCCGGCGTCGCCTGCGCTGCCGCCTCGACCGCTTCGGGGATTCTGGGTAGGACGAGGGTGTCGGTGACCTGCTCCGCGGTCATCTGGCGACTCCCGGTCGCGTTTCGGAATCGGCACAGCTGGTACTCCGGACGCCCCGGTCGATCATCCGTCCCCCTCGTATCCGGCGAGGGAGCCGAGGAAGGACGTCGCCCCGTCGCCCACCGCCTTCACGCCGCGAAGTTCGCAAAGTACGCGAACTGGTACTTCCTGGACAGTCAAACGCATAACTGGACTTTTAGGTACGGGGCAACACTAAACGGCTGAAGACGGTAGCCTCAGGGCGCACAGGAATTGCCGGGCGTGCCCGGCGGGGCGGACGCGGAGGCGCGGGTGGGTGGTCCGGCGACGCGGGCGCGGGTGATGTCGTGGGTGACCGCGCTGCTCGCCGTAGGGCTCCTCGGCGCGAGCGCGGGCCACGTACGCGCCGACGACGGGTCGCGGACGACGTACGGCGCGCCGTCGACACGCTGCACGGTCACCGATCCCCGGCTCGACCAGGTCAGTGGCATGGCGGCCAGCCGCGGCGCGCTGTACGTGGTCAACGACACCGCGCCGGTGACGGTCTGGCAGCTCGACGGCCGTTGCCGCGCCGTGCGGCAGACGATCCTCACGCTCCCGACCGCCCACGATCCGCGGGCCACGTTGCGCGCGAGCGGCACGAAGGCCGTCGACCTGGAGGACATCGGGCTCACCGCGGACGGCGCGCTCTGGCTCGCCGACACCGGTGGCAACACCAGCAGCCGCAACGCGGTGTCGCTGTACCGCTGGGTACCAGGCCGGACGCTCGACTCGGCCCGCGCCGGCCAGCCGGTGACACGGGACAACCCGATCCCTACGGTCAACGCGGTCAGCCGGTACGACCTGCGCTACCCGGACGGCGCGCGGGACGTCGAAGCGCTGCTGGTGACGCTGACCGGCCAGGTCGTGCTCGTGACCAAGGTCCGGACCGGGGTCGCCGGGATCTACGCGGCTGACCTGCCGCTGGAGCCGACGAGCACGCTTCGCCGGGTCGGGACGCTCGATCTGCGTCCGTTGCTGCCGGGGCGCACCGGGGACGCGCTGGCGGTCACCGGCGGCGCGGTGTCCCCGGACGGCGTCCGCTTCGTCCTGCGTACCCCCGGAGCGGCCCTGGAGTGGGACGCGCCGGACGGCGACGTCGCCCGCGCGTTGCGGACCGGCGTCCCGCGTCAGATGGCGCTCGGCCGTGCGCCCCAGGGCGAGGCGATCACTTACACCGACGACGGGACGGCGCTGCTGACCGCCGGTGAGCAGGTGCCGAGCCCGCTCGGGCAGGTGGCGATCACCCGCACGCCCGGCCCGGCACCGGTGTTCGGCCCGGTCGTCCCGCCCGCGGTGCTGGCCGGAGCCGGGGCGAGCGTCCTGCTCACGGCCGGCCTCGGGCTGCTCGCCTGGCGCCGCCGCACTCCGCCCCCTCCGGCGGCACCCGTCGAGACGGAGCAACGCGAGCTCGCGGAGGCGATCGCCCGATGAACCGTGGCTCACCGCTCGCACTGGTGGTCGCGCTGGTCGTCTGCCTGGCCGCGACGTCGGTCGGCTACGTCCACGCGCAACCGGACACCTACACCAGCACCGCGGTCCTGAGCCTGTCGCCGCGCGACACCGGGGAAGTCGGCTCGGACGACCTGACGCTCGCCGCCAGCCGGTACGTCGCGTACCTTTCCGCCCCGGCGACGCTGGAGGGCGTCGCTACCACGCTCGGCCTCCGTCGGGGTGTCGTCGCGAAGAGCGCCCACGTCGTGCAGCAGCCGGCCACGGTCAGCCTGCGGATCAGCGTCACCGGCCCGGACGCCACGGGCGGCGCCGAGGTCGCGAACGCGCTCGCCCGCGCCGGCGTGCGGCAGAGCGTCGACGATCCGCAGGTGATCGCCGACCTGATCGTGCCCGCGGTGGTGCCGGTCGCGCCCAGCGGACCGCCCCGCCGGATGTTGTACCTGGTGGGCGGCTCTGGCGCGCTCTGCCTCGGCGTCCTGGCGATCCTCGCGCTGGGTTACCTACGGCCCCGGGTGCGGACTCAGTAGCTGCTGCCGAGCGGCGAGGTCGTCGAGGTCTTCCGGGGTCAGCACCAGACGGGCCGCGCCGACGTTCTCCTGCAGGTAGCGGCGGTGTTTGGTCCCGGGAATCGGGATCACGTGCTCGCCCTGCGCCAGCACCCACGCGATCGCGATCTGCGCCGGCGTCGCCCAGTGCCGCGCCGCCACCTCCCGCAGCAGCCCCAAGGTCCGGTTCGCCGAAGGCCCACGGCCCTCCGGTCCCCGGCCTTCCGGCCCCCGGGCCGGAAGCTCACGGGCCGCGGTGACCGCGCCGTTGAGCACGCCACGGCCCAGCGGTGCGAACGGCACGAACGCCACGCCGTTGTCCCGGCACCAGTCGAGGACCCCGGCCTCCTGCGGATCCCTGGTCCACAGCGAGAACTCGGACTGGATCGCGGTGACCGGGTGGATCGCGTGTGCCTCGGCGGCCTGCTCGACGGTCACCTCGGACAGCCCGAGGTGGCGCACCTTGCCCTTCTCGACGAGCGACGCCATCGCGCCCCAGCTCTCCGCGAGCGGCACGCCCGGATCCACCCGGTGCAGGTAGTAGAGGTCGACGGCGTCGTCACCGAGCCGGTAGAGGCTCGCGTCGATCGCGGTCTCGATGTGGTCGGGGGAGCCATCGGCACCTCCCGGCACGAGCCCCACCTTGGTGGCCACCGTGACCTCGTGGCGATGCTTGCGTAACGCGCGGCCGACGATCTCCTCGTTGGAGCCGGCGCCGTACACGTCGGCGGTGTCGAAGAACGTCACACCGTGGTCGAGCGCGGATGCGATGACCGCGACCGAGATGTCGTCATCCCTGGTCGAAGCCGAATAAGACCAGCTCAGACTCATGCAGCCGAGCCCGACCGCGCTGACGCGCGGCCCATCTGTGCCGAGTGTTCTCGCCTTCATGGCAAGTCCTCCGCCAATGCGCTGCACGCCGACGACAGAATCGTGTCGTCGGCGTTACGGACAGGACGGGGACCGCGCGGTCGGCATTGACCGAACGGCGCCGAGGCGACAGATCGAGCTGTCACCTGACATGTGCGGTGAGCCGAATACTACGCGCGGAGTCCCCTTCCCGCGGCCTAGCCGGTGTTACGCATCCCGGCTGCGACGCCGTTGATCGTCAGCAGCAGCGCACGCTGCAACTGCGGGTCGTCCTCGTTCGCCCGGTACCGCGCCAGCAGCTCGATCTGCAGGTGGTGCAGCGGCTGCAGATACGTGTCGCGCACCGCCAGCGTCCGCTGCAGGACCGGCTGGGCGTCGAGCAGCGCCGGCTCACCGGTGATCCGCAGGATCTCGGCCACGCTCCGGTCGTGCTCGGCGACGATCTTGTCGAAGATGTGCCGCAGCGCCGGATCGACCAGCCGCTCCACGTACCGGCGGGCGATCGACAGGTCGGTCTTGACCAGCGTCATCTCGACGTTCGACACGAACGTCCGGAAGAAGTGCCAGCGGGCGTAGGCGTCGGCGAGCAGGTCGCCGAGCCCGGCCTCCCGAGCGGCGGCCAGCCCGGTGCCGACCCCGTACCAACCCGGCACGATCTGCCGGGACTGCGTCCACCCGAACACCCACGGGATCGCCCGGAGCCCGGCCAACCCCGACCCGGTATCCGGACGCTTCGCCGGACGCGACCCGATGTTCAGCGCGCCGAGCAACTCGGCCGGCGTCGAGGCCCAGAAGTACCGCGGCAGGTCGGGGTCGTGGATCAGGTCGCGGTACGCCTGCTGCGCGGGCGCGGCCACCTTGTCCATCAGCTCCGACCAGGCGTCGAGGTCGGCCTGCGGCTGCCGCGGCTCGGTGTGCAGCAGCGTCGCCTGCAGCACGGCCGCGACCGTGAGCTCCAGGTTCTCCCTGGCCAGCGCCGACACCGCGTACTTGTCGGAGATGACCTCACCCTGCTCGGTGACCTTGATCGCGCCGTCGAGCGTGCCGTACGGCTGCGCCAGGATCGCCTCGTGGGTCGGGCCACCACCGCGGCCGACCGTGCCGCCGCGTCCGTGGAACAGCCGCAGCCGGACGCCGTGCCGCTGAGCGACGTCCCGCAGCGCCCGCTGCGCCCGGTGGATCTCCCACTGCGACGACGTGATCCCGGCGTCCTTGTTCGAGTCGGAGTACCCGAGCATGACCTCCTGGACGTCCCCGCGCGCGGCGACGATCGTCCGGTAGGCCGGGATCGAGAGCAGCTGGTCGAGGATCTCGCCGGCCGCCTTCAACTCGGCGACCTGCTCGAGCAGCGGCACGAACCCGATCCGTGCCAGGCCGCTGTTGACGTCGACCAGCCCCGCCTCGCGGGCCAGCACGGCCGCCGCGAGCACGTCGTCGACGCCCTCGGTCATCGAGATGATGTACGACTCGATCACCTCGGGCCCGAACTGGTCGAGGATCTCGCGGACGGCGCCGAACACGCCGAACGTCTTCGCGCCCGCCTCGTCGAGCCGGATGTCGGCACCCGCGAGCGGACGCCGTCCCGCCAGTTCGCGACCGAGATACGACGTGCGGGCCTCGCGGGTCAGCTCCGCGTACGGCACGTCGAGTTCGGCGACGTGGTCGACGAACTGCGCGAGCGCCTGGTGGTGGGCGCCGGAGTGCTCGCGGATGTCGAGCGTCGCCAGGTGCAGCCCGAACGCCGAGACCGTGCGGATCAGCTTGGTGAGCGTGCCGTTCGCGATCAGCGTCCCGCGATGCTCGAGCAGCGACCGCCGCATCAGCTCCAGGTCGGCGACCAGCTCGGTGGAGCCGAGGTAGTCACGGCCCGGCTGGTGCGGGGTGTTGCGGGCCAGCCGCGCCCGGGTGTTGGCGAGCTTCGTCCGCATGCACCGGATCTTCAGCCGGTACGGCTCGGTCGCGTTGACCCGCCGGTAGCGCGCCTCCAGCTCGGGCAGGTTCGCCAGGTCGGCGGCGACGCTCTCCAGCAGCTCCGGCGACACCTCGACGACCTGGTCGGAGACCGACAGTTCCTCGACCAGCGCGGCCAGCCCGGCGTCGGTGTCGCGGATGCCGTACTCGTGCTGCAGCCGCAGCACATCGAGGGTGACCTGGGCGGAGACGAACGGGTTGCCGTCCCGGTCACCGCCGATCCAGCTGCCGAACGTCAGCGGCGTCGCGGTCGGCGGCACCTCCACGCCGAGGTCGGCCAGCGTGTCGGCCAGCTCGGTCAGCACCTCGGGCGCCGCGTCGGCGTGCAGGTCGTTGAGGTAGTAGATCGCGTTGCGGGCCTCGTCGGTGGGCTCCGGCTTTTCTAGCCGCAGCTCGTCGGTCTGCCAGAGCAGGTCGACGACCTCGGCGAGCTCGCGGTTCGTCCGCCTGCTGACCGGCCCGTCGCTGATGCCGGACACCGCGGCCTCGGTCGACTCCGCCTCCAGCAGGTCGGCGACCCGGCGCAGCTTGGCCAGCGTCGAGCGGCGTGCCGCCTCGGTGGGGTGGGCGGTGAACACCGGACGGATCGCCAGGTGCTCCGCACCGGTCGCGATCTCCTCCGACGTCAGGCCGCGTGCCTTGATCAGGCGGGCCGCCCCGTCCAGCCAGCCACCCTGGGTCGCCCGGCGGCGGCGCAGCTCGCGGCCGCGATGCGCCTGCTCGGTGATGTTCGCCAGGTGGAAGTACGTGGCGAACGCCCGGACCAGCCGGATCGCGGTCGGGATGCCGATGCCCGACAGCGCGTCCGCGGCGGCCGCGGCGTCGCTGCGGGCGGCTGCCCGCACCTTCTCGACCAGCTCCAGCAGATCGGGCCCCTCCTGGCGAACCAGCGTCTCGCCGAGCAGGTTGCCCATCCGCCGGATGTCGGCGCGCAGCTCGCGGTCGGCCTGGTTCGCGTCGTCGGGCGTGACGCTGCCCAGCCCCCACAGGTCAGAGGGCACGGCCGTGTCGGGCATGACGACTCCCCGGGCTAAGGTCGGACTCCAGGGACCTCGATGTCCCGCGTTAGCCCAGCCTAGAGCCTCGATGAGAGGTCCGGCTCGCTACCTCGGCATCGATCAAGTAGTGGGACGTCCGCGCCGTAGCTTGCCACGCAGCGTGATCGACGTCAGGTAGAGCGCGGAGCCGATCGCGCACCAGAGCAGTAGCACCGCGTAGGCACCGGCGATGCCCTGCCCGTCGAAGTACACGATCGAGCGGGTGGCGGTCGTCGCGGCGCCGGGCAGCAGCCAGACGTGCAGGTCGCGGAACGGCTCGGGCAGCATCTCCGGCGCGAACGGCCCACCCGATCCGGGGTTGCCGAGCACCACCAGCAGGAGGATCGTCAGCCCGGTCCCGACCGCGCCGAACAGCGCGGACAGCGCGGCCGCGGTCACCGCCGCGCCGAACACGACGAGGACGCCGAGAGTGGCCAGCCCGACCGTGTCGCCCTGCCAGATGCCGAGCACCGGCCCGACGATCATCGCGCCGCCGATGCCGGACAGCACCGCGTACCCCAGCAGCGACAGCACGCGGATCCGCCCGCGACGCGGTTCCGGGTGCGCCCCGGCGATGAACGAGAGCAGCGTCGAGACCAGGTAGCCGCCGACCACCCACCCGACGACCAGGTAGAACGGCGAGATCCCCCGGTTGTCGGTGTCCGGCAGCGGATAGTCGTCGTAGACCTCGAGCTGCGTGCCGGTCGTGGTGGACACTTGGCCGTACACCTGGGTGAGCGACTCGGCTGCCGCGCCGCTCGCGGCGGACGCGAGGTGGAGTTCGAGTCCGTTGCCGCTGCTCATCAGCACCGCGTAGACGTCCTGGTCGCCGAGCGCCTCGAACGCCTCGGTGCGGTCGGTGTACGTCCGGGTCGCCACGGCCTCCGACTCGCGATCCACCTGCGCCTGAAACTGCTCCACCGACGATGACGTCACGATCGCGACCGGCAGGCCGTCGGCGACCGGCGCGTGCCACGCTCCGACGTACGACAGGATGAACGCCAGCTGGATCCCCAGCGCGCCGACCACGAGCAGCCCGGCGCGCAGGTAAGACCGCCATCCGCCGGCGTCGCTTCCCGCCGTCCGCGTCCGCGGCTCCGCCCCCTCCCGCGTTACCTGCTCCCGGGGGACGCTGTGCGCAGGCGCTTCGCGGGCCGGCACCGGTTCGTCATCGCGCCGCGGCACCTCCACCGGCGCCGCCACGGTCCGTGTCCCACCCGCCGTGCTCGGGGCCGCCGCCGCGCTCGGGGCCGCCGCCGCGCTCGGGGCCGCCGCCGCGCTCGGGGCCGCCGCCGCGCTCGGGGCCGCCGCCGCGCTCGGGGCCGCAGCCGCGCTCGGGTCGGCCGGAGCGTTCGGGTCGGGCGGAGCGGCGGGAGCGGCCTTCATCTCGGCCGGAGCTGGAGCCGGGGGCGGCGGGGGCGTGGCGTGGCGGCCGGCGCGGCCGGGGCGTACGGGGTGAGCCGGGCGCGCGCTCGGCAGCAGGTCGTCGGGGTCCTCGCCGCGTGCGCGTAACCACTTCACCCAGCGCCCAGCGGCTCGTCCGGTCGTCACGAGCGGGGTCGTGCCCCGGCCGTCCGGCTGGTAACCGGTGGCGCGCTCCGGTGGGAGGTCGATCACATCGACGTCGATGACCGTGGTGTCGTCCAGCGGCGACGGAACCGGCTCGACCAGCTCGGCCTCCACGACCTCGGGTACGACTCGCGGCCGGGCATGCCGGCCGCGGTGATTCCGAGGGTCCGCTGGCGGTAACGGCATCGCCGATCTCCTCGCTGGTGGGAGCCTCCTGCTGGGGTGGAGCGACGGTACCGAAACTCGCCAGCCGAAGATGGCGCTAATCCGCGGCTTGGTGCAATTCCCCAGCCATCCGGGAACAACGGGCGCACATTGTGCGCTCTGTCAGCCGGAAACTTGTGGGTCCGCTGCCAACAATTGACTCGTCGATCGGGCCGGGCTACCGCCGTGCGAGCCCGTGCGCACCTCGTCTTGTCGGTGCCTCGGCGTAGTCTTGCGAGTGCGTGGCCACCGGCTCCCGGCCCTGCATACGCTCGGTTGGGGCCTCTTTGGCGTGCGCGTCCGGGCTAATCCGTGCATCCCGGCCGGCCTGTGAAGTGGAAGGCATCCGAATGAGCCTCAGTGGTCTGCTCGACGCTGCCCGCACCGACCCGGCGCTGAGCCAGGCCGCGCGGCGCGCCACCGCCGATGCGGCGGGGGAGCTCGACCTCACCGCACCCGAGTCGTTGCGTCCGTTCGTGGTCGCCACGCTCGCCGCCGCGCGGGCCGACGCCGGACGCCGCTCACCGGTACTCGCGGTCACCGCGACCGGTCGCGAAGCCGACGACCTCGCGGCCGCGCTGACCTGCCTGCTGCGGCCCGATCGCGTCGCGGTCTACCCGGCCTGGGAGACGCTGCCGCACGAGAAGCTGTCCCCGCGCGCCGACACGATCGGCCGCAGGCTCGCGGTGCTCCGGCGGCTGGCGCACCCGTCCACCGACGACCCGACGACCGGCCCGCTCGACGTCGTCATCGCGCCGGTCCGCAGCGTGCTGCAGCCGCAGCTGGCCGGCCTCGGTGAGCTGGAGCCGGTCGGGCTGCAGGCGGGCGACACCGCCCCGCTGGAAGACGTCGTCGAGCGGCTGGTCGGCATCGCGTACGCCCGGGTCGACCTGGTCGAGAAGCGCGGCGAGTTCGCGGTCCGCGGCGGCATCCTCGACGTGTTCCCGCCGACCGAGGAGCATCCGGTCCGGGTCGAGTTCTGGGGCGACGAGGTCGAGGAGGTCCGGTACTTCGCGGTCGCCGACCAGCGGTCGCTGGAGATCGCGGCGCACGGCCTCTGGGCGCCGCCGTGCCGTGAACTGCTGCTCACCCCGGAGGTCCGCGAGCGGGCGTCGCAGCTGGCCAAGGACCACCCGGCGCTGGCCGAGATGCTCGACAAGGTCGCCGACGGCATCCCGGTCGAGGGCATGGAGTCGCTGACCCCGGCGCTGCTCGAGGGCTCGGGCGAGCTCGAGCTGCTGGTCGAGACGCTGCCGGCCGGAACGCACGTGCTGCTCTGCGACCCGGAGCGGATCCGGGCGCGCGCCCGTGACCTGGTCGCCACCAGCGCCGAGTTCCTGGCCGCGTCCTGGGCCGCCGCCGCGGGCGGTGGTGAGGCGCCGATCGATCTGGGAGCCGCCGCGTTCCGCAGCCTGGCCGACGTGCGCTCGGCGGCGATCGGCCGTGGCCTGCCGTGGTGGACGGTGGCGCCGTTCGGCACGGTGGCGCCCTCCGTGACGTCCGAATCGTTGGAAGCAGACGATGCGACCGACGTACACATCCCCACGGTCGACGATCCGGGTGCAGCCCGGGAGTCGTTGACGCTCGACGCGAAGTCGGTCGACGCCTACCGCGGCGACACCGCACGGGCGGTCGAGGAGCTGCGGCACCGGGTGGCCGACGGCTGGCGGGCCGTGCTGGTCTTCGAGGGGCCCGGGTCCGCGCAGCGGGCGACCGAGACGCTCCGCGAGGCCGACCTGGGCGCACAGCTGGTCGCCGACGTGGACAAATCGCCGGAGCCCCGCTCGGTGCTGGTGACGACCGGTCAGCTCGCCGGTGGGTTCCTGCTGGAGAGCGCGCAGCTGGTCGTGTTCACCGAGTCCGACCTCACCGGCGCGCGGGCCGGCTCCGGACGCGAGCGTGGGCGGATGCCGTCCCGGCGGCGGAACGCGGTCGACCCGCTGCAGCTTCAGCCCGGTGATTACGTCGTGCACGAGCAGCACGGTGTCGGCAAATACGTCGAGATGATCAAGCGGACGATCAACGGCGGCGAGCGCGAGTACCTGGTGCTGGAGTACGCACCGAGCAAGCGCGGCCAGCCCGGCGACCGGCTGTTCGTGCCGACCGACTCGCTGGAGCAGCTGACCCGGTACGTCGGTGGAGAGCAGCCCGCGCTGCACAAGATGGGCGGCGCCGACTGGCAGAAGGCGAAGGGACGCGCGCGCAAGGCGGTCAAGGAGATCGCCGGCGAGCTGATCCGGCTGTACGCGGCCCGGACCAGCACCAAGGGCTTCGCGTTCTCGGCCGACACGCCCTGGCAGCGCGAGCTGGAGGACGCGTTTCCCTATGTGGAGACGCCCGACCAGCTGGGCGCGATCAACGAGGTCAAGGGCGACATGGAGAAGCCCTACCCGATGGACCGCGTCATCTGCGGCGACGTCGGCTACGGCAAGACCGAGATCGCGGTCCGGGCGGCGTTCAAGGCCGTGCAGGACGGCAAGCAGGTCGCGGTGCTGGTGCCGACGACGATCCTCGCCAAGCAGCACTTCCTGACGTTCTCCGAGCGGATGTCCCAGTTCCCGGTCGTGGTGGCGCAGCTGTCCCGGTTCCAGACCGACGCCGAAGCCGCCGAGACCGTCGCCAAACTGGCGTCCGGCGAGGTCGACATCGTGGTCGGAACGCACCGGCTGCTCCAGTCGTCCACCCGGTTCAAGGACCTCGGGCTGGTCATCGTCGACGAGGAGCAGCGGTTCGGCGTCGAGCACAAGGAACAGCTCAAGCAGATGCGCACCGCGGTCGACGTGCTGACGATGTCCGCGACGCCGATCCCGCGGACGCTGGAGATGTCGCTGACCGGCATCCGCGAGATGTCGACGATCCTCACGCCGCCGGAGGAGCGGCACCCGGTGCTGACGTTCGTCGGCCCGTACGAGGAAAAGCAGATCGGGGCCGCGATCCGGCGCGAGCTGCTGCGTGAGGGGCAGGTGTTCTACCTGCACAACCGGGTCGAGTCGATCGAGCGCGCGGCTGCGCGGCTGCGCAACGCGGTGCCCGAGGCCCGGGTCGCGGTCGCGCACGGCCAGATGAACGAGGACGCCTTGGAGCGCGTCATGCTGGGCTTCGACGACAAGGAGTACGACGTCCTGGTCTCGACCACGATCGTCGAGTCCGGTCTGGACATTCCGAACGCGAACACGCTGATCGTCGAGCGGGCCGACGTGCTGGGGCTGTCCCAGCTGCACCAGATCCGGGGACGGGTGGGGCGTGGGCGCGAGCGCGCGTACGCGTACTTCCTGTACCCGCCGGAGCGGCCGCTGACCGAGACCGCGCACGACCGGCTCGCGACGATCGCGCAGAACTCCGATCTCGGTGCCGGCATGGCGGTCGCGATGAAGGACCTGGAGATTCGCGGGTCCGGCAACCTGCTCGGCGGTGAGCAGTCCGGGCACATCGCGAACGTCGGTTTCGACCTGTACGTCCGGCTGGTCGGTGAGGCGGTCGCCGAGTACAAGGGCGAGCGCACCGAGATCGAGTCGGAGGTGAAGGTCGATCTGCCGGTCGACGCGCACCTGCCGCACGACTACATCCCGGGCGAGCGGCTGCGGCTGGAGGCGTACCGCAAGCTCGCCGGCATCACCACCGCCGAGGATCTGGCGGCGGTCCGGGAAGAGATCCGCGACCGGTACGGCAACCCGCCGGAGCCGGTGGAGAACCTGTTCGCGGTGGCGGCGTTCCGCGTGAAGGCCAAGGCGGCGCACATCAACGAGGTGTCGCTGCAGGGGAAGCAGGTGCGGTTCGCGCCGATGCGGCTGGCGGAGTCGAAGGCCATGCGGTTGCAGCGGCTCTACCCGGGGTCGATGTACAAGCAGGCGGTCGACGTCGTCCTGGTGCCCCGGCCGGCGACGGCACGGGTCGGCGGACAGCCGTTGCGCGACACCGCACTCCTCGACTGGGCGGCGGATTTCCTCGACGCGATGTCGCCGGAACCGGCCAGGGTCTGATCCGTTCCACGGGGTGAGTCGTATTCGCGTCACAGCCCCGTGGAGCGGCAGGTCGTGGCCCTAACCTCACCGTCGCGGCGGACGGCGTCCGCTGCGGTTCCTGTGCTGCGAGGAGATGGTGAGGGTTATGAGCAGTCCGTACCCCGGTCAGACGCCGAACCATGGTGGTGGTGTTGGCCCCGGGTATGCGGCGGGTCCTCCCTCCGGGGACGCACGTCGGCTGCCGCCGACGTCGGTGTTCCCGTCTTCGGCCCCGGGTCAGCAGCAGTCGTACCCCGCGCAACAGTCATATCCCGCGCAGCAGTCGTACCCCGCGCAGCAGTCGTACCCCGCGCAGCAGTCGTACCCGGCCGGTGGTGGTGATCTCACGCCGCAGCTGATCGAGACCGACATCTGGTCCGACCAGTTAGTGGCGGCGGCGGGCATCCCGGTCATCGACGTCCCGTTCCTCACCATCGGTGGCGGTATCGGATCGTTCGTGACCGTGGACTACCTGCGGATCGCGGGCGTCCCGACCGAGAGCATCCGGATCCTGTCCAACATCGACACCCCGTGGCAGACCTACGAATACCTGACCCGGGTCTCGCAGATCCCGCGCCCGGAGCGCATCCGGTCGGACTCGGCGTCCCGTCCGGACAACATCTGGGGCTTCCCGTCCTACGCGGTCGAGGAAGCGATGAAGGACAAGTCACTCAAGGCGCTCTGGCAGGTGCTCGTCGAGCCGATGTTCGCGGACTTCTACACCCCGCGCGCCGGCATGGTGTTCGAGAACCTGGAGCGCGAGGCCAAGCGCATCCGCTGGTGGGACATGCTCGTCAAGGGCCAGGTGCGGATGGTGCGCCGCCGTCACGGTGGCGGCTACTACACGATCCTGACGCCACCCGACGGCGCCGCGCAGACGAAGCGAATCGCCTACCGGTCGCAGTACGTGCACGTCGGTATCGGCTACCCGGGCCTGAAGTTCCTGCCCGAACTGCAGGAGTTCCGCACCAAGCACCAGGACTTCCACCACGTGGTCAACGCCTACGAGGACCACGAGCACGTCTACACGTTCCTCAAGTCCCGCCCCGGCACGGTGCTGGTGCGCGGCGGCGGCATCGTGGCGTCCCGCGTGCTCCAGCGGCTGATGGACGACCGGGAGAAGTTCGGCCTGCAGACGCAGATCGTCCACCTGTTCCGGACGTACGTGCGCGGCCCGCACGGCAAGAACGCCTGGCTCCGCCGCCCGGGCAGCAACGGGTTCGCCTACCAGGGCTTCAACTACCCGAAGTCGGTATGGGGCGGCCAGCTCAAGGCGCGGATGCGCAAGCTGGAGGGCGCCGAGCGGGCGCAGGCGTACAAGGACATGGGCGGCACCAACACCCCGTGGCGGCGGCGCTGGCAGGCGCAGATGAACGCCGGACGCCAGGGCAACTGGTACCACACGCTCGAAGGCACGGCCGAGGCCGTGAACCTCGGTCCGGACGGCCGGACGCTCAGCCGAGTCAAGCTCGGCAACGGGCAGATCACGGACATCCCGGCCGACTTCATCATCGACTGCACCGGTCTCGAGGCCGATGTCCGCGAGCACCGGCTGCTGGCCGACCTCATGGACCACAGCGGCGTCGGACGCAACCCGGTCGGGCGGCTCGACGTCGAGCGGACGTTCGAGCTGCGTGGAACCGCGAACGGCGAGGGCCGGATCTACGCGTCCGGGTCGCCGACGCTGGGCGGATACTTCCCGGGCGTCGACACGTTCCTCGGCCTGCAGGTGGCCGCGCAGGAAATCGCCGACGACCTGGCCCGGCGCGGGTTCTGCAAGCGCATCGGGCCCGGCCGGTCGGTGAGCCAGTGGCTCAAATGGGCCCGGAACCAGCAGATCTGACCCCCACTTCCAGGACAGGAGTTAACGATGCTGCCCACGCTGTGGGGTCGGATCCAGAGCCGAATCGTGTTCACGCTGGTCATCGGCGGCTTGGTGACGCTGTTCGTCACGCCGCTGCTTCCGCTGGGCGTAGGTTTCGGTAGCAAGTACCGCATCACGTTCACGGTGCTGGTCACGGTCACCGTGATCGGCATTCTCTGGGAGCTGCTGTACCACTTCCTCATGCAGTGGCGGTGGGAGAAGGATTGGCCGACGCTGTTCGGCCTGCTCACGTTCCTGAACGAGGGTCTGCTGGTGTGGGCGCTGTTGCTCGCCGGCGTCGTTCCGGGTATCGAAGGTCTCACCGGATTGCAGTCACTCTCGTACTGGATTCTCTTCATCCTGGTCTGGGTGGCAGTCTGGGTGTTCGCGAACGGCCCGATGCGGGTGTTCTCGATCCACTGGCGGTTCCGGGGTGGGAGGTTCGTGTGACGACAGGCACTACCGATGACAAACCGGACGACCGGGCGCTCGCGCCGGTCGCCGGTTCCGGCCTGCTCGCCCGGTACGGCGACCTGGTCCTCCTGTACGGCGCACCCGAGGGCGACGACGACCGTACGGCCGAGGTGCTGGACGCGATCGCGTCGGCTGCGGGCGGCGACGGGCGGCGTCTCGGCCGGCGGCTGGCCAGCCTGCTGATCTCGGCCCAGGACGCCGACTTCCCGCCGCTCGCGGCGTTCGGGCCGGTCGGCGACGGCGTCGCGGTGATCGTGCACGGCGACGCGCAGGTCTCCGTGGTGACCGACGACGGCGAACTGGTGCTCGACGGTCGGGACGCGGTGACCTGGGTCGACCGGATGATTCCGGCGCCGGCGCGGGTGATCCGCGGTGCGCTCGACACGCTGAGCGGAGTTCCTGCGCCGGATCCGTGGTCGCGGCTGGACGCGGGTGTGGTGCGGGCCGGTGGGTTCGTGTTCGGGGTGCCGTCGGCGGTGACGGCTGCGCCGGTGCCGTCGGTGCCGTCGGCGCCGACGCGGCCGGTCTCGTCGGCGGCACCGGTGGTGTCTCCGCGATCCGGGCCGTCGGGGTCTGGGCCGTCGGGGTCTGGGCTGTCGGGGTCTGGGCTGTCGGGTCCGTCGCCGTCCGCTGTGCCGTCGCGGTCCGGGCCGCCGGTTTTGCCGGTTCCGTCGGCGGATTTGGCAGCGCCTGCGCCGGTTCCGCCCTCGCCGTCGGTGGCCGCCGTGCCGCCGGTGGAGCCCGCAGCGCCGTCAGCGCCGCCTGCGCCGTCCGTGCCGCTCGCCGCGGTCCCGGACTCGGAGCCGGAGGACCGGGACCCGCTGCAGCGCACCGAGGCCTTCGACCCCTACGCGGACGACTCCGCGGTCGCTCCGGTGCCGCGCGCGTCGCTGTTGGACGTGTCGCCGCCGCCGGTGCCGATGGACACCCCGGAGCCGCCGGAACCAGCGTCGCGTGGTGCGGCGTCCGTGCAGCGGGGCGGGTACGAGCCGCCCGCGTCGTTCTCCGCACCGGCGCCGTCGGCACCGGTGGACGAGCCGCCGCCTCCGCCCGGGTCGTTCGACGCGCCGCCGCCGTCCGGCGTGCCGTCGTGGGACACACCGCCGCCGTCGTTCGACGCGCCGCCGCCTGTGCCCTCGTTCGACGCACCGCCGTCGTTCGACGCGCCACCGCCACCTCCGCCGCCGTCCTCGATGCCGTCGTTCGACGACCGGCCGATTCCGCCGGTCGCGGCCGAGGAACCGCCGGCGCCGCCCGCGCCGCGCGAGGGGCAGCTCCCCGCCCCGGTGCTGCCCGACCAGCCGGTTCCGGACCCGTCGCTGCAGCCGTCGTCCGCGCCACCGGCCGCGCAGGGCGTCGGGGGCTTCGACCCGGCGGCGCCGTTCGAGGCCGTCCTGCTCATCGGCGACCAGGCGGACTCATCGGAGCGGACGCAGACGTCCGGCCCGCTCCCGCCGGCCGACGTGCAGCCGCCGCCCGGCCCGGTGCCCGCCGACGGTGCCGAGGAGGCCGACGCGCGGCCGATCGTCCTCGGCATCTACTGCAAGAACGACCACTTCAACGACCCGCGGGTGCCGTACTGCGCGGTCTGCGGCATCTCGATGGCGCAGCTCACGCACGTCTCACGGACCGGTCCGCGGCCGCCGCTCGGGCTGCTGGTGCTCGACGACGGCGCGACGTTCCGGCTCGACACCGACTACGTGGTCGGCCGGGAGCCGGAACGGGACGACGCGGTGCTGCAGGGGCGGGCGCGGGCGCTGCGCATCGATGACCCGAAGGGAGTCGTGTCGCGGATCCACGCCCGGATCGAGCTGGACGGCTGGGACGTGAACGTGATCGACCTGGCGTCCGCGAACGGGACACACATCGCGCCGCCGAACAGCGAGGCCTGGACGCGGCTCGACCCCCACCGCAAGGTCACGCTCACCCCGGGCACCCGCGTGGTCTTCGGCCGCCGCGGCTTCCGCTACGAGTCGCACCGGAACCCGTAGGTCCCGCGCCGTAGAAGCAGATTGCATTTGGAAGGGCTATAGGTCTTCCAAATGCAATCTGCTCGCGCGGCAGCCAGTCAGAAGACCATGCGGGATATCGTGCCGTTCGCGACTAGGACGGCGAACGTGAGCGCGATGATCGTCGCCAGTAGATGTACGGCCAAGCCGACATAACCAAGGACGATCGCGGCGCGGGCGAGACGATTACCCCGAATCGGCACCCGGCCCGTGATCGGTGCTTGCTGAATTTGCCGCAACGCCATTCGCCCGCAGACGATCGCGGTCAACGGACCGGCATAGGCGGCGCCGGCGAAACTCATCAACGCGGCGACGAACGCGAGAATCGCAACCTGACTGGTCGGCGGCCGGAAGATCGGCGCAGGCATCGGCGGGCTGACCGCGGTGACGGTGGACATGTTCGCCTCAGCCCGTCGTGCGGTCGAGCCACGTCTGCGCGGTCGAGAACCAGCCCCAGCCGCGGATGCTGAACACGGTCACCGCGTACCAGAAGCCGGTCACGAGCGTGAATAAGTAGCTGTAGCCGAAGATCAACCCGGCGATCGCGAAGCTGCGGCTCTCCGAACCGGCCGCGGTTCGGCGGGCCGCGATGTGACCCGTGATGATCGCGGTGACCGCGCCGACCACACTCACCAGCGGAATAGCGTAAGCGCACACTCCGGCGGTCGCCGAAGCGATCGCGACTCGGTCGTGCTGCGTACCTGGGCGCGGCGCAAAACCGCTGTTCCCCCCGAACACCGACATGAATCCTCCCCCTCAGTGCGAGCCCCCTTGCGCACCATCGTGGGAGAAACCGACGCCGGGCCGCGACGTCCATTCGGGGCCGTTCGCGCGGAAAGGGCGTCGGATTACCGGACGCTCGGTCCAGGCGGGAAGGAATTCGGCGGGCCCGGTGGGGGCATTCGGCCGGGATAGGGCTGTCCGGATTGCGGATGGGACGGGGCGGCGCCGGGTTGCGGTTGGGGGAGCATCGCCGAGGGCTGGTTGACGAAACCCGGAATTCCGGCGGCGCCGGGGGGCAATGGCTCGGTGCTGACCCGCGGCAGCGACACGATGTCGGGATTGCACTCGACCGCGGTGATCGCAGGGCCGTGCTGCCCCGCGGTGACCAGCAACATCGCGTAGTCGGGCAGGCCCTGGAGCGTGCGGGGCTCCACCGCGAACTCGGACGCGCGCTGGTACATCTCGGCGTTGTTCCAGTTTGTGCCCTCGGCGTGCCCTGCGGTGGTGCGCCACGAGCGTGAGCTGCTCCCCACCATTCCCGACAGCGCCTGCCACGGCCGCCGCATCGACGGCATGCCCGCGCTGGCCCTGGTTCGGGTCTCCGACTCGCCCGTGCTGTGCGTCTCGGCCCCGCCCAGCTGGTGGGTGAGCTGGGTGAGCACGAACCGCTGCTGCCGCCCGATGAACTCCGCTGCCTCGGTGGCCTCCTGGTGGTTGCCCAGCCGCATCACGCCGACCGCTCCGGCGCCGAGCACCTGCAGCGACGTCCCCCGCAGGTGGCGGAACAGGTACACCAGCCGGACGCCGCGCCGCTCGCACACGTCGGACAGCCGCTCGAGGTGCCGGCGGGCGATCTCGTCCGCACCGACGACGACGATCGTCCGCGGACTGCCGCCGCCGGACTGGTCGGCCTCAGCGGCACCGCGGGTCAGCCGCTGCACGATCAGATCGCCGAGCACCTCGTCGCGGGCGGTGCTGCCGGTGCTCAGCATCGCGACACACGCCAGCTGAGCCACCGGGCGGGGCTGCGCCACGGTGCCCAACGGCGCCAGCGGATGCAGCAGCGACTCCAGCTGCCGCAACCGCGGCCCGATCTCCCGCCGGTAGTCCGGGGAGAACAGCTCCGTGGCGATCGAGCGGCGCTCGGCGTCGGAGAGGCCGTCGTCGCCGCCCGCCGGTTCGCCGAGCAGCGCCCGGAGCGCCGCGAGCACCCGTGCCACGGTCAGGCCGCTCGGCGCGAGCACCGCACAGACGGCGCCGAGCACCCGGTCGTCCGCGGCCCGGCCGTACCGATCGGTGCCGCCGGCGTCGTCACCGCCGTGCACGGCTTCGACCAGGACGTCCACGAACTGCCGCTGGTCGAGCCCGGCCAGGACGTCCGCGGTCGGCAAGTCGGCCGGGAACAGCTGGACGTCGGTGCTGAAGCCGGCCTCGGCCGCGAGTTCGGCCAGTTCCCGGCAGACGCCTTCCCCGGTCAGGTCGAGCACGGTGAGCCGGCCGCCGCTGGCCAGTGTGGATGATCCGAAGACCGTGAGCAGGCCCTCCCAGCCCCAGAGCGTGCCGCCGACCACGTCGATGCGGCGGGTGTGCGGCGGCGGGATCGCGGGTGACCACTCCGGAAGCTGCTCGCTGCGCTGTTGCTCGGCGGCGTCGAACTCGGCCTTGCGGCGGCTCCAGTCGGCCAGTTCGCTGTCGAAGCGGGCGCGCTGCTCGGCGGCCACCGCGTTCGGCCGTGACGCGACCGAGCGGGCCCGCTGCGCGCCGAGCCAGACCAGCGCGCCGGCACCGCCGAACACCAGCGCGACGACGATCAGCATCAGCAGGAAGATCCGGCCGCCACCGTCGCCTCCGGACCCCAGCGCCAGGCCGCAGACCAGGATGAAGCTGAGGACCACCGCGGCCGGGACCGCGATCGCGATGTTGCGGACCAGATGCGGGTTCGCGGCGCGAGCCGAAGCCAACACGTCGGCCGGGACCTCGCCCATCGTGGGCGGTGGTTGCCCGAACGGGCGCCGGAACAGGTTGCGGTCACGGAAGATCCATCCGAGCCGCTCACCCGGCCGCAGCAACGCGTCCGTGGGAGGCACCGGAGGACCGTTCGATTCCGCCATGCCCCGACGATAGAGCCTCGGTCCGACACTCGCGCCGCACGCCGCGACGGCCCCCACCCCGCACGGGATGAGGGCCGTCGTGAACCGGCGATCAGGCGAGCACGGGCGTCCGATCCGTCGGGTTGGGAAGGTCCGCGACCCAGTCCGCCACCGGCATCGCGTCGGTGTCACGGGCGGCTCGCACCGCGACGTGCGTCCCGGCGCTCACCTCGGTACCCCCGGTCACCACCAGCGCGTCCGCCGGAGCCGGATCCGCCGACGCCACCAGGCCGTGCCGGGCCAGGTCCGCCGCGGCGGCCACCGCCCGCCGGCCCGAGCGCTCCCCGTCGTCGACGATCAGCGGCAAGCCCCGCGAGACCGCGAGCAGCGCACCGACCCGCAGCGCGGCGGTCGCGTCGGCGTCCGTGCCCCACCGCACGGCCACCGACGACGGCGCCACCGGCAGCGTGCCGACCGTCACCAGCTCGCCGGCGACCCGGTCGGCCAGCGCGTGTGCCCCGGCCCGCACCACGACGACGTCCGGTTCGGACGTCTCGATCTGAACGCCCAGCTCGCGCTCGACGTCGTCGGAGAATCGGGAGAGCACCGGAGCCGGGACGTCGTCCCGCCGGACGCGGGCGGCCAGCGTCTCCAGCTCCTCCAGCGAGCGGGTCATCTCCAGCAGCTCACCGGAGAGCCCGGTGCCCACCTCCAGCTGAGGCGACCGATACGGCAGCAGCCGCGACAGCACGACCTCGGCCGGACGGCGGGACCCGACCAGCGCACCGGCCAGCTCCACGTCGTCGCCCTGCGTCGCGGGATCGTCGACGACGACGAGCACCCTCGTCGCCGGCGACTCACCGAGCGTCGCGCGCTCGGCCTCGGCGATGTCCCGCTCGATCCGCCGCTTCGGGTAGTAGGCCGAGAGCAGCGGGCCGGCCATCGCGGTCGTCACGAGCGCCATCACGACCATCAACGAGTACAGATCCTGGTTGAGGATGCCTAGTTGCAGACCGACGGCGAGGATCACCAGCTCGGTCAGACCGCGGGTATTCATCAACGTGGCCAGCGCGAACGCCTGCCGTGACTGCACCTTCTGCAGCTTCGCGCCGAGGTACGCGCCGATGAACTTGCCGCTGATCGCGACCAGCAGGATCAGGCCGAGTTCGACGAGGCCGTCGGTGCCGAGGTTGCGCAGGTCCACCTTGATGCCGGCGGTGACGAAGAACACCGGGAGCAGCAGCAGGACGCTGACCTGCTCGAGCCTCTCCAAGATGTCCTGGCGCAGCGCCTCGCCGCCCTCCCGCGGCATGACCGTTCCGAACAGGAACGCGCCGAAGATGACGTGGACGCCCAGCCACTCGGCCGCGTACGCCGACAGCAGCAGCCCGATCAGGACGACGGCGAGCAGGGCCGGGGTCAACCGACCGGCCTTCGCGTGCAGCGGCAGCAGACGACGCAGCAGCGGACGCACCACGAAGAACATCAGCGCGACGTAGGGCAGCGTCAGCAGAACGTGCCACTGGGTGTCCGCCGAGGCGCCGGCCACCGTCACGACCACGGCCAGCAGCGACCACGCGAGCACGTCGTCCACTGCCGCGCTCGCCAGCGCGAGGCCACCCAGCCGTGTGCGGTGCATGCCGCGGTCGGTCAGGATGCGGGCCAGTACCGGGAACGCGGTGATCGACATCGCGGCGCCCATGAACAGCACGAACGGCAATCGGTCGTCGCCGGTGACGTTGTGCCGGTCGGCCAGCCAGTACGCCAGCGTGATGCCGAGTGCGCACGGCAAGAGGATCGATGCGACCGAGACGCTGACCGCGATTCGCTCCTTACCGCGCATCAGCAGAAGGTCGAGCTCGTAACCCACGATGAACATGAACAGGACGAGGCCGACGTTGGCGAGTGCCGAGAGTGGGATTCGAATGTCGGTGGGGACGAGTACCGTCGACAGGTGCGGACCGATGATCGTGGGCCCGAGCGCGATACCGGCGATGATCTCGCCGACTACGGGGGGTTGGCCGACTTTCTGGGCTAACCAGCCACCGATCCGTGCCAGCACGAGGATCAAGGCAAGATCTAGCATCAGAAGGCCGACGTCGTGCGCAGTCACTCGCGTGCTCCTCATCCGTGTCCGGTAGCCGACCTTGGGAGCGGGCTCCGGCCGGTAGTTTCACACCGCCGGCCGACCGGAGTGAAGGTCCGTCGGGAAGCGGACTGTTGAAGGAGAGGCACGTGGAAGGCATCGCCGATTACGAGTTCGTCCGGTCGCTGGGCGATGGCAACCACGGTGAGTTCTTCCTCGCCAAGACGCCGAGCCGGCTGCCGGTGGAGGCCGAGCTGGTGGCGGTGAAGGTGCTCTCCGGCTCCACCACGCAGGAGGTGTTCCGGCGCGCGACCCGCGAGCTGGCCGCGTTCGCCGCGGTGCGCTCGGAGTACCTGGTCACGCTGTACGACGCCGGCCAGCAGGGTGGCGTCTTCTACTACTCGATGGAGTACCTGCCGGACGGTTCGCTGGCCGAGCCGGCGTACATCTTGGACGAGTCGGCCACACTCCGTGCGGTCGCGCACGCGGCACGGGCGGCGCACGCGCTGCACGAGGCGGGCATCGTCCACCGGGACATCAAGCCGGGCAACGTCCTCTTGCACCCGAACGGCGGCAAGCTCTCCGACCTCGGTCTCTCCCAGGTACTCGCGCCCGGGATGACGCTCACCGGCATGGGCTCGCTCGGCTCGATCGAGTTCGTCGACCCGGATGTCCTGCACGGCGAACCGCCGTCCCGGGCCAGCGACGTGTACTCGCTCGGCGTCACGCTGCACTACGCGCTGACCCAGCAGGGCCTGCACGGCGAGCTGCCCGACCACGACCCGGTCCTCGCGCTGCGCAAGGTGCTCTCGTCGCCCCCGACGATCGCTCCGGGCCTGGACGACTCGCTCGCCGAGATCGTCCGCTGGACGATCGCCCCCGACCGCACCGAGCGCCCCGCCACCGCCCTCGCCGTCGCCGAGCGCCTCGAGAGCCTCGTCACTGCCTGACCCGTCGCGCCGCAGGCGCGTCTGTTTGAACGTGGAGGCCCGCCCACTCAATCGGCGAGTAGGTCGGCTACTTCTCGGACGTAGCTCGCGCTGACGCCGTCGGGGACGCCGTTCTGCGAGCCGCTGCGGCCCGCGACCCACACCCGGAGCGTCTGCCCGGTCGGGTCCAGGTCGATGCAGAGCCGGCAGCTCGCCGGGGGCCGTGCCTCCGGCGGCAGCAACCGCACGACGTGTACGCCCAGGCTGCCGCCGACCGCGGTGATGAACTCGGCGTCCACGCCGCCCAGCCGATCGTCGAGCACGGCGAGTACCCGCGGTAGCGCCACCAGCTGGCGAGCCCGCGGATCGGCTGCGGCGGCGCGCCGCACCTCGACCAGCCGACGGAGCCGGGCGGTCAGATCGAGCGCCCCGTCCCGCGTCGTGGCCAGGTGCGGGCCGGTCAGCGGCGGCGTCGCGGGCCGGGCGTGCGGCAGCGACGACACCCACGTCCATCGCTCGTCGTCCGTCGGCCCGGCGGACACCGCGAGGCAGAGGTCGCGGGCGTCGTGCAGCACCGCGGCCTGGGTGAGCAGCCACCGCACGAGCGGGGCCGCCGCGGGCAGCGGGCCGCGGATCGCGATCCCGCCCGCGTTCCCCAACGGCACTGCGATCGGCACCGGTGGACGTCGCGCCAACCAACCGATCCGGGTCACCAGCGCCTGTGGATGCTGCGGGCCGCGCACCGCACCGGCCAGCCGGTCGCGCGCGACCCGGTCGAGCGTCACCGGGTCGGGCGGCGGTGCATTCGGGGCCAACCGGGCCAGGTGCCGCGCCGAGCGCACCTCCATTAGCGCCGGCCCGGCGGTGACCAGGTCACCGGGCGTCAGCTGCCGGGCGCCGTGCAGCGGTTCACCGTTGACCTGGGCGTCGGCCTCACCGGCGACCTGGACGGTCCACCCGGTCACCGTGATGCCGAGGCTGACCCGGCCGATCGTCACCGAGCGCTCGCCGTCCGGGAGCGGCACCAACCGTCCGGCGTCCGGGCCACCGACAACGGCGAGGTACAGCCGGCTGTCCAGCGTGCGGCCGGGCGTCGGCGTGGCATCCGGCAGCGGCGCACCGGCGGGGTACTGCGACGCGTACGACCGGTAGCCACCACCGGACGTCGGCGCCGGACCCGACGTCGCGGCCGGCCGGGACGAGTACGCGGGTGGCGGACCACCGGGCCGTGAGTACGGCGCGCCACCGCGCTCGGGCGGCAGGTCGTGCAGCGGTGGCATGCCGAACGGGGTGTCATCCGGCAGCGTGAACCCGGGCGGCGCCGCGGGATCGGAGCTCACCGGGGGTTTCGGTTCCTCGACGTCGGGGCTCTCCGGAGCGTCCGAAACGGGTTTGTCGACCGGCAACAACGGCGGGTCGGCCGGCAACGGCGGCGCGGCTTCACCGACCGGGCCCGACGGCGGTGGCGGCGGCGTGCGATCGACCGGACGCCGCGCCGCGATCCGGAGGGGCGGCTGCTCGGGCTCGGAGTCGGCGACGACCGCTGCGCCCTGGTTCGCCGGGTTCGCCCAGGCCTGTTCCTGGCGGGCCTCGGCGCCGCTCGGGGTCTTGCGCTCCAGCCGCCTGGCCGGCTTCTGGACCACAGTGGTCTCACCGGTCTCGACCGCGGCGCGCAGCGCGTCGACGAACTCCTTGCAGGTCGCGAACCGCTCCTGCGGCGTCTTGGCCATCGCTTTGGCCAGCACGCGGTCGACCGCGGGGGACAGCGATGCCTGGACGGCGGACGCGGACGGCGGGGGAGCGGTCAGGTGCGCGGTGATCACGGCGACCTGGTTCTCTCGCTGGAACGGCAGCTGGCCGGTGAGCGTCTCGTACGCCATGCAACCGAGCGAGTACTGGTCGCAACGACCGTCGGTGACCGCGCCCTGCAACTGCTCCGGCGCGATGTACGCCACGGTGCCGAGCACCTGGCCGGTCATCGTGATGTCCTGATCGACGGCCTGGTGGCTCTTGCTCAGGCCGAAGTCGACCAGGTAGGCGTGCTCCGGCCCGCCGTGCGGACCGTGCGGATCGGTGTCGGGGGATCCCGGACGCTCCACGAGGACGTTGCTCGGCTTGACGTCCCGGTGCGTCATCTGCAGGCGGTGGGCGGCGTCCAGCGCGTCGGCGACCTGGTCGAGCAGGCGCACCGCCCGCCGGGGCTCGAGCACCTGCTCGTGGTCGAGGATCGCGGCGAGGTCGGCGCCGGGGATGTACTCCATCGCCAGGTAGAGCTGCCGGTCGACCTCGTCGGCGGTGTAGACCGTGACGATGTGCGGGTGGCGCAACCGCGCCGCGGACAGCGCCTCCCGCAGGAAGCGCCGCCGGAATGCCTGATCGGCGACGAGGTGGGGGCGGAGCACCTTGACCGCGTCGTCCCGATCGAGCAACCGGTGCCGGCACAGGTAGACCTCGCCCATGCCGCCGACGGCGAGACGCTTACGCACCTCGTACGTCGCGAGCCGGGATCCTGGGCTGAGCACGCCTCAAGGTTGTCATGCGATGCCACGTCCCGGCGAACACACCCGTAACCGGTTTCAGATCCCGGAGCGTCGCTGTCGTGTTGTCGGGGGTTACCCGTACAGTGACCGACGATCCGACCGACCCGACCCCCGCACGGACGGTAATCACCTCGTCGCTGCTCCGTCCGCGCGCTGAGTGTTGAGAGCGTGTGGTGTTCCGTCGCCTGCTGGCCGCCGTAGCCGTGTCCGTCCTGCTGATCGGACTGTCCTCCTGTCGCTCCGACCCGACGGTCGCGGCCTATGTGGGTGACGACGAAATCACGATCAGCCAGATCGACAGTTATTACACGAAGGCGGTGTCCGACCCGGTGTCGGCAGCGCAGGCGCAGCAGGATCCCGGCGGCGCGAAGTCCCAACTGGTGAGCATGCTGGTCTTCATCGAGCTGCTGCGGGAGGCGGCCGACACCGCGGGTATACCGGTCACTGCCGGACAGATCGCTCAGGCGAAGGCACAGATCGAGCCGCAGCGTTCGATGGTCACCGGCGAGCTCGCGCTGCTGCCGTTGGACGACCTGGCCGAGTTCCAGGTCTACCAGGTGCTGATGGGTCAGTGGGCGTCCGCCGGTAGCACCGACCGGACCGCGGCCGGCCAGAAGTACGTCGACGCGCTGCGGGCCAGCGAGAAAGACAACCCGGTGACGGTCAACCCCCGCTACGGGGCGTTCGACCTCGAGGAAGTGCCGACGATGGCCGATTCCGACGTCGCGGTGAAGCCGGTGCCGACACCTGCGAGCCAGTCCTGACGTGGGTGCTCGTCTGATCGTCCTGGTCACCTCACCCCGGCTGCCCGCCGGGTTACTGACTGCTGACGCGTGGGACGCGCTGCGTTCGTACCCGGTGCTGGCGGCCGGTACGTCGCCGCTCGCCGACGCCGTCCGCGCGGCCGGCGTGCTGGTCGCCGAGGTCGGCGACGACCCGGCGGCCGCGCTCGTCCACCTGCGGCGCGCCGCCGACTCCGCGGCGACCGACGCGACCGCGGCCGGTGGGAACGGTGCGGTCGACGGAGCCGGCGCGGCGGTGTGGCTGGCGGGGCCGAGCGATCGGCTCCCCGCTGTCGTGGCCGAACGCCTCGCCGAGGATCCGGCCCTCGACTACCAGGTCGAGATCCTGTACGGCTCGTGGGATCCGCCGGGTGCGCGGCTGCTCGATGTCGCGTCGGTGATGGATCGCCTGCGGTCGCCGGGCGGCTGCCCGTGGGACGCCGAGCAGACCCACGAGTCGCTCCGCCCGTACCTGCTCGAGGAGGCCTACGAGGCCTACGACGCGCTGCTCGACGGCGACCTCGACGCGCTGCGTGAGGAACTCGGCGACGTGCTGCTCCAGGTCGCGTTCCACGCCAGGGTCGCGAGCGAGAACCCGGACGAGGGGTTCGACATCGACGACGTCGCCGGCGACCTGGTCGCGAAACTCGTGCGGCGGCACCCGCACGTGTTCGCGGACCGGACGGTCACCGGCGCCGATGAGGTGCACACGAACTGGGAAGCGATCAAGAAGGCGGAGAAGAAGCGCGACTCGGCGCTGGACGGGGTGGCGCAGTCGCAGCCGGCGCTCTCGCTCGCCGCGAAGTACCTGTCCCGGGCCCGCCGGGCAGGGGTGGCGGTGTCCCCGCCGGCTCTCCCGCCGTCGCTGGCTGCTCCGGCTTCCGCGGACGAGTTGGGAGCACTGCTGTTCGGGCTGGTCGCCGCCGGTGATGCGGCGGGCATCGATGCGGAGGCTGCGCTGCGGGCGGCCGCTCGTCGGTTCGCTGACGAGGTGCGGGCCGACGAGGCCCGAACCAGCGCGTCCGAAGACTGAACACGGTAGCCGGGGCCGGTCAACCCCCTCCAGGTGACCGACCCCGGCTGATGACCACCACGACCCGGGCTGTGGGCCGTACCGGTGGTCGCGCCCCGGCGCCGCGGCGACGTTGACGCGGGGGGACGGCGTGTGCCGCCGGGCGACGCTGCCCGGTACGTCAGCGACCCCGGCCGGTTGGCGGACCGGATCGCAGGGAGGCATCCGGGGCGCTGACTCCCTCTACAGTGCGGCCCGACGGTGGCGCGCACGGTGCACGCGAGGTGCGGCTGGGTTGCAGTGCTTCGGCCGGCCGGGGACCAAAAACGGCGGCCCGTCGGCGCGAGGGGCGCCGACGGACCGCCGTGGTTCTGGGAGTGGGCTCAGCGAACGCCGTACGTCGCGGCGAGGCCCTTGTAGTCGCCGAGGCCCAGCGTCCGCTTGCCGACCGAGCAGGCCGACAGCGCCGGGGTCATGACCGCGCTGGCGTGCGCCGACTGGCTGACGTGGTTCAGGCCCAGCGAGTGGCCACGCTCGTGCAGGACGACGGACTGCAGGTCGTACGCGTTGGTGCAGTTCTTGGTCGCGGTGAAGAACTTGTACTGCGTGTTCAGCGCGGTGTCGGTGCCGGTGACGGTCTTCTTGCCGTTGATCGTCTTGAAGTAGGTGCAGGTCATGCCGAGCCAGCGGCCGCTGCCGGCGCGCCAGCCGATGACGTTGCGACCGTCGTTGCCGGTGCAGTTGCCGGCCTTGCCGACCTGCACGCCGGCCGAGGTCTGCCCGGCGTAGGACGGGGCCAGCCTGATCGACTTCTGGCCGCAGGTCTTGACCAGCGCGGAGGTGCCGGCGCTGATCGCGGACGCCGCGGTGCTGCGGACGGAGGCCGGGGCGCCGGCCGGGTTGTAGTACCACTTGAAGCTGGGGAGCTTCCAGCCGGCCAGGGCGTACGCCTTGTCCGTGCAGGTCTTCGCGGCGGACGGGCGCGCGCTGCTGGCCGTGGCGGCCTGGGCGGCGCTCTCCTCGTCGGCGTGCTCGTCGGCGTGCTCGCCGTCCTCGTCGTGGGTGTGGGCGTCGGTCTTGACGACGACCTTGCCGTCGGCGCCGCGGGTGACGGTCAGCGAGATGTCGCCGGACGTGCTCTGGGCGGCGGCCTGGACGCCCTCGCCGACGGCGGGGACGCGGACGGTCAGACCCTGGTAGCTGACGCTCTGCCCGTCGTTGGTGACGGTGGAGTCGACGGCGGAGTCGACGGCCGGGGCGGCGGTCGTGAAGGCAGCGGGGGCAGTAGCGATGCCTGCACTCACCGCGACAGCGGCGGTAACGGCGGCAAGCGCGGCGACCGTGGAGGCCGGGGCGGAGGCGGACCGGAAGGGGAGCAGGTTACGCATGCCCTCTATGTCGGGAGCCCCGAGTGCGCAGGGCGGTGCGGAAAAGTTTCCGCTCGGGAGCCCCGCTCACACCCCCGTTCCAGGGCCCCCAGCAGCAACCTGCGGCTCAACCATCCCCGTCCGGGAGGTGCGGGCGCACCGGGAGGCTGATCGCGAACGCGTCGGTCTGACCGGTGCGGGGCGTGGCCAGCTGGCCACCGTGCCGGGAGACGATCGCCCTGGCGATCAGGAACGAGAGCGCGTTGCCCGCGCCGCGGTCCCCGGTGGTGAACAGGTGGTCGCCGGCCGCGAGCGCGGACGGTGACCCGACGCGCACGTTCCACTGCGCGGCCGCGAACGTCACCCGCACGTCGATGCGGGTCCCCGCGTGGGCCGTGGCGACGATGTTCAGCAGCGCCTCGACCGCCTGCCGGAGCCGAGCCGGGTCGACCCGCAGCATCGGGCCGGTCGCGTTGCCGACCAGCTCGACCGTGACGCCCGCCCGCAGCGCGGAGTCCGCGAACCCGTCCACGGCCTCGCTGACGACGTCGGGCAGGTGCACGGCCCGGAGCGCCAGCGGCAACGTCTTGCCCTCCAGCCCCGCCAGCGTGAGCAGGTCGTCGACGATGCGCAGCGTCCGGTTGGCGTTGCGTGCGATCGCCTCCAGCGCGATCTGCCGCTGGTCGGCCGCGGCGTCCGGTTCTTCGGCGAGCATCTGGCTGAACGTCGCGATCGAGGTCAGCGGCGTCCGTAGTTCGTGCGACGCGGCGGCGACGAACTCGGTCTTGAGCGTGGCCACCTCGGCCAGTGCGCGGTTCCGCTCCTCCAGGCCCCGGCGGATCGTGACCTGGTCGGTGACGTCACGAACCACCCACAGGTGACCGACGGCGACACCGTCGGCGTGGATCGGCGCGTAGTCCCGCACGATCACCCGTCCGTCGGTGAGCGCGAACTCCGACCCGGTCGCGGGTTTGCCCTGGGCCAGCAGCCGCAGCGTCTCTGCCCGCAGCGCGATCGGGTCGGCGAAGATCTCGGCGGGCGGCAGCAACTCGGAGGTGTTCTGGCCGACCAGCCGCTGCGCGGACACCGGCGAGCCGAGGATGCGGGCCAGCGCGTCGTTCGCCAGCACCGCTCGTCGGTCGGAGTCCTCGACCAGGATTCCGACCCGCAGCGACTCGATCAGCGTGTCGATCCGTGCGCTGTGCAACTGCTCGCGGCGCTCGGCGTCGACCGCGCGGGTGACGTCGATCGCGTAGATCGCGATGCCTTCGACGGCGGGTTCGTCGATCAGGTTCTGCACGGTCAGCGCGTAGACGCGCCACTCCTTGCCGTTCGTCCCCGGCGGGCGCAGCCGTATCTCGACGGTCTCCGCGTTGGCAGCCGACGTGAGCGAACCACCGCCGGGCAGCGGCGCGTTGAGCGCCGCGACGAACAGCTTGCGGATCAGGATCAGGTCGTCGGGGTGGACGATCGACGCGGCCACGTCCGCGGTCGGCGCGCCGGGCCCGTGCAACCGGACGGCGGCCGGTGACGACCAGCGCCAACTGCCGTCGGGGTCGTACACCATCGTGACGACCGGCGACCGCCCGACCAGCGCCCGGTGGAACCACTCGGACTGGCGACGTTCGTCGGACTTCGGCGGCAGCGCGCTGACGACGACCACGTAGCCGAGGTCGGGCAGCGGCGTGATCAGGACGTCGGCCGGGAAGTCGCTGCCGTCGGCGCGCCGGACCGGCTGGACGCAGTGGCCCTGTCCCTCCTCGCCGGCGCAGCAGTCGAACAGCTCCCGCAGCGGGTCGTCGGCCCCGTCCCGGAGCCGGGCCGGGACGATCAGCTCGCCGAGCGACTCGCCGACGACGTCCGCCTGCGCGAAGCCGAGCAGCTGTTCCGCGCTGTGGCTGAACGTCAGCACCCGGCCGTCCGGATCGACGGTGACGACAGCGAGAGGCAGCGGGACCACCGGCATGGCCGGCTCCATCCGTCCTCCCCCCGCCCGGTCCGACGCACGGTCCTTCCCTGGCGACCGTTACGTGTGTCAATGTGCGCAGATAGTCTCTACTATGCGAAAGATACGCAAAACTAGTGAAATGTGAGTTTCGTGTCGCGTGCGGCGGGTGGAAACCCGCCTGCGGAGGAGGGGCGTGGCCGAGGTCACGAACGGCGGCGTTGCGGCCGGTGCGGCCGTGACGGTGGGAGCGGCGGCCCGTGCGGCCGCCGGTTCCCCGCGCCCGGGTGCTTCCCGACGCGGTGCGGAGCGGCCTGAGCTGTTCCGTGCGGTGGTGGAGGCCGCTCGCGCCGCGGTGGCCGTCGTCTACCCGGACGGCTCCTGGACCGCGCTGGGCGACACGTTCACCCGCGGCCTCGGGCACCCCGTCGACTTGCCCGCTCGGGCACGCGTTCTCTCGCTGGTGCACCCGCACGACCGGCGCGCCGTGCTGGAGGCGTTCCGGGCCGCGCTGGACGGCCGGGAGCCTGCCCAGTCGATCCCGGTGCGCGTGCGGACGATCCAGGGCACCTGGATCGAGCTCGCCACGACGGTGCGGAGCCGCGTCCACGACCCGGACGTCGGCGGCGTCGTCTACTACGGCGTCGAAGTGGGTCGCGCACGGGACGCGGAGCGCGCGCTGAACGAGACCTCAGCCGGGCTCGCCCGGCTGATCGAGACGTTGACCGTCGGGATCCTGCTGGTCGACGCCGCGGGACGGGTCGTCGTCACGAACCGGGCGCTGCTCGACCTGTTCGACGTCCCGGGCCCGCCGCACCGCTACCACGGCACCGACGCCCGCGCGCTGCTCCGCCGGATGGCCGGCGCGATGCGCGCACCGGACCGGGTCGCCGACCGGCTCGACCGACTGCTGGTGGAGCCGTGGACCGCGCTGGACACCGACCTGATGCTGGTCGGCGGACGGGTGGTCGAGATCGACGTGGTCCCGGTGAATGCCGGGGGCAGCGGCGCGCTCCTGCACGCCTGGGACGTCACGGCCCGCGCCAACACCCAGCGCAGCCTGGAAGAACGTAACGAAGCGCTCTCGGCACTGGTGGCGGCGAAGAACGAGTTCGTCGCGAGCGTCTCGCACGAGCTGCGCAGCCCGCTGACGTCGGTGGTCACGTTCAGCAATCTGCTGGCCCAGCCGGACTGGGGCGAACTGGACGACGAGCAGCGTCAGTTCATCGAGGTGATCCAGCGCAACGCGGACCGGCTCCTCCGGCTGATCGAGGACCTGCTCCTGCTCTCCCGGCTGGAGGCTCGGACGCTGCAGTTCGTCCCCAGCCGTGTCATCCTCCCCGACCTCGTGCGCGCCGCCGTGGCCGAGCGCGCACCGATCGCCCAGGCCGCCGACGTCACGCTGAAGGCCGAAGTGTCCGGCGACTCGGTGATGTCCTGCGACGAGCTCCGGGTCAACCAGGTGCTCGGGAACCTGATCGGCAACGCGCTGAAGTTCACGCCGCCCGGCGGATCGGTGACCGTGCGCTGCCATCCCGCAGCCGACGGCTGGCGGCTGTCGGTGACCGACAGCGGCATCGGTATCCCGGCCGAGGACCTGGACCGCATCTTCGAGGCATTCCATCGCGCCTCGAACGTGGAGAAGCACAGCCATCCCGGAACGGGTCTCGGGCTGGTGATCAGTAAGGCGATCGTGGAGCGCCACGGCGGACTGATGGAGATCACGAGCGAGCTCGGCCGGGGGACGACGGTGACCGTCTGGTTGCCGCAACGCCGAGTCGGTGACCGGGAGGGGGACCGGTGAGCAAACTACTGGTTGTCGAGGACAATCCGGATATCGCACTCGGGCTCAAGCTGTTGTTCGAGCGGGCCGGGCACAACGTCGAACATGCCCAGGACGGCCGGGAAGGGCTGCGCCTGGTGCACAAGGTCCGTCCTGATCTGGTCGTGCTCGATATCGGGTTGCCGATCATGGACGGCTGGCAGGTTCTGGAGCGGGTGCGGGACATCTCGGATGTCCCGGTGCTGCTGCTGACCGCACACGGGCAGGAGCGCGACAAGGTGCGCGGTCTGCACGGTGGTGCGGACGACTATCTGACCAAGCCGTTCACCAACGGGGAGTTGCTGGCGCGGGTGACCGCGCTGCTGCGGCGCTCGTCGGCGCCGGATTGGTCGGAGGAGATCTACGACGACGGCCGGTTGCAGCTGGACCCGGTGCGGCGGTCGGTGACCGTGGACGGCGAGTCGGTGCACCTGACGCCGATCGAGTTCCGGCTGCTCAACACGCTGGCCAGGCACAAGGGCGCGGTGCTCTCGCCGTCGCAGCTGCTGTCGCAGGTGTGGGACGACCCGACCGGGATCGGTGCCGAGCGGGTCAAGTTCGCGGTGCTGCGGTTGCGGCGGCGGCTCGGTTGGTCCGATCCGTCCGATTCTCCGATCGAGTCCGTCCGAGGAGTCGGATACCGCTACCGCCCGCCCGCCTAGCGTCGGCAGGTTCGTTGGTATGAGGTCAACGTCCGAACCAGAGCCCGAGGACGGCCCGACCGTTGTGGTCCCCGCGTGCCCGAGTGGCGGCATAGGGTTGCGCGTCATGACGCGTGAGTTCCGCAAGACGGCGGAAGCCGTCGTCGACGATCTGCTCGCCGGCGATCCGGTCGGCGCCATGTACGCCGGCGACCACCGGGGCGACCACGACCTGCCCGACTACTCGGCGGATGCCGTCGCCGACCGGATCCGCCGCCTACGCGAGGACGCCGACGCTCTCGCCGAGATCGACGTCGACGACCTCGGCCCGGAGGACGCCGTCGACACCCAGTTGCTGGCATCCGCCGTCGACCAGCGCCTGTTCGCGCTCACCGAGTTGCGTGAGCACGAGTGGAACCCGCTGCTGCACAACCCGGGCGCGCTCCTCGACGGGCTGATCACCCGTGAGTTCGCCCCGCCCGCCGAGCGGCTCGAGGCGCTGGCCGACCGGCTGCGGCAGGTGCCGGACGCGCTGCGCACTGCCGAGACGACGCTGCACGACTGCCCGCGGATCCACGTCGAGACCGCGATCGGCCAGCTCGACGGCGTCGTCGGTCTGGTGTCGACCGAGGTGCCGCGTCTCGCGGCACAGGTCCCGGGTCTGGACGTCACGGCGCCCGCCACCGCGGCACTGGCCGCGCTCGACCGGCACCGCGCCTGGCTCGTCGAGCAGCTGGACACCGCACAGGGGGAGGCCCGGCTCGGTCGCCGCCTCTGGGAGGCCAAGCTGTGGCACGAGCTCGACTCCGAGCTGACCGCGAGCACGTTGCTCGCCGCGGCCGAGAAACGCCTCGCCGAGCTGGGGGAGCTGACCCGCGCCGTCGCCGAGGAGCTGACCGGCTCCGACGACGTCCGCGCCGCGCTGGACGTCCTGGCGGCCGACCGTCCGACCGACCGGACCATCGTCGCGCGCGCCAGCGCCGACCTGCAGACGACGCTCGACTTCGTTCGCGAGCACGACCTGGTGACGCTGCCCGAGGACGAGTGCCGGGTGATCGAGATGCCGGAGTTCGCCCGCGGTGTGGCGGTGGCGTACTGCGACGCTCCCGGCCCGCTGGAGACCGCCGCGGTGCCGACGTTCTACGCGATCGCGCCGACGCCCGCGGACTGGTCGGACGAGCGGCGGGAGTCGTTCTACCGGGAGTACAACAACCACCTGCTGCTGAACCTGACCGTGCACGAGGCGGTGCCCGGCCACTTCGTGCAGCTGGCGCACGCGCGCCGGTTCCGGGCGAGCACGCGCGCCAGGGCGCTGTGCATGTCCGGGTCGTTCGTCGAGGGCTGGGCCGTGCACGCCGAACACCTGATGAGCGACGCCGGTTTCGGCGGGCCGCAGGTGCGGCTGCAGCAGCTCAAGATGGAGCTGCGAATGGTCATCAACGCGCTGCTCGACCAGCTGGTGCACGCGGAAGACCTGTCCGAGGGCGACGCGATGGCGCTGATGGTGGAGAAGGGCTTCCAGGAGGAGGGCGAGGCCGCCGGGAAGTGGCGCCGGGCGCTGCTGACGTCGGCGCAGCTCTCGACGTACTTCGTCGGTTACACCGAGGTGTCCGCGATCGCTGCCGCCCGCCCGCCGGGCGTGTCAGTGCGCGACTGGCACGACCGCATGCTCGCCCACGGTTCCCCCTCTCCCCGGCATCTGCGCAGCTTGCTCGATATTTGACCTGGAGCCCCATCAGGGCGGGGCCGGCGGACGCCGGCCCCGCCCTCGGCGGGCCGCCCACCGGTGGGGCGGCGCATGTCACCGGACGTGCGCGACTACGCTTCTGGGGAAGAGCGGCGGGCCATCGTCCGACCGCCATACGCCCCGACCATGAGGAGCGATGCACGTGGCCACGATCGAGGCCGTCGCCGCCCGTGAAATTCTCGACTCGCGCGGTAACCCGACCGTCGAGGTCGAAGTCATCCTCGACGACGACACGGTCGCCCGCGCCGCCGTGCCGAGCGGCGCTTCCACCGGCGCCTACGAGGCCGTCGAACTCCGCGACGGCGGCAAGCGCTACCTGGGCAAGGGGGTCGAGAAGGCGGTCCAGGCCGTCGACGACGAGATCGGCCCCGAGCTGGTCGGCTTCGACGCCGCTGAGCAGCGCCTCATCGACCAGGCGATGATCGACCTGGACGGCACCGACAACAAGGGCCGCCTGGGCGCGAACGCGATCCTCGGCGTCTCGCTGGCCGTCGCCAAGGCCGCCGCCGACTCGGCGAAGCTGCCGCTGTTCCGCTACCTCGGCGGCCCGAACGCGCACACGCTGCCGGTGCCGATGCTGAACATCCTGAACGGTGGCGCGCACGCCGACTCGAACGTCGACATCCAGGAGTTCATGATCGCTCCGATCGGCGCCGGCTCCTTCAAGGAGGCGCTGCGCTGGGGCGCGGAGACGTACCACGCGCTCAAGAGCGTCCTGAAGTCCCAGGGTCTGGCCACCGGCCTCGGCGACGAGGGCGGTTTCGCCCCGAGCCTGGCGAGCAACCGGGCGGCGCTCGACCTGATCGCCACCGCGATCGACAAGGCCGGGTACTCGCTCGGCACCGACATCGTGCTCGCGCTCGACGTCGCGGCCACCGAGTTCTACGGCGACGGCGTCTACTCGTTCGAGGGTCAGAAGAAGACCTCGGACGAGCTTGCCGCCTACTACACCGAGCTGGTCGACAACTACCCGATCGTCTCGATCGAGGACGGCCTGTCCGAGGACGACTGGGACGGCTGGAAGGCGCTCACCGCCGGTCTGGGGCAGCGCGTCCAGCTCGTGGGTGACGACCTCTACGTCACCAACCCGGAGCGCCTGGCCCGCGGTATCGCGGAGAAGGCCGGGAACGCGCTGCTGGTGAAGGTCAACCAGATCGGCACGCTCACCGAGACGTTCGACGCGGTGTCGCTCGCCCACCGGGCCGGCTTCAAGTGCATGCTGAGCCACCGCTCCGGCGAGACCGAGGACACCACGATCGCCGACCTCGCGGTGGCGACCGACGCCGGCCAGATCAAGACCGGCGCGCCTGCTCGCTCCGAGCGCATCGCCAAGTACAACCAGCTGCTCCGCATCGAGGAGGAGCTGGACGACGCGGCGATCTACGCCGGTGCCCAGGCCTTCCCCCGGTACACGCCGGCGTCCTGAGTAGCTGATGGCCAGTCCGCGCCGTACTCCCAGCGGCCAGCGTCCGTCCCGGGCCGGTGGCAACCGCCGCCCGTCGACGTCGTCGGCTGCGCGGAGTGCGGCGCGGTCGGCCACTCCTCGCACCCCCCGCGTCACGCCGCGGACGACCAGCCCGCACGGCGGGCGGGTCACCGGGCGAGTGCCGGGCAAGCAGCGTGACTACCCGGTCTCGTCGGTCCCGGCTCAGCGCCGGGGCGCGGGCCGGAGCCCGGGAGCGGGAAGCCGGGAGGGACGCCGTCCCGGAGTGCGCCGGACCGCGGCGTCGGCGACCGCGGCGGTCGACGGGCGCCGGTTCGTCCGCCGCGGCGAGGGCCGGTTCACCGGGCGGGCGGCGGTGCTCGCGATCCTGTTCGCGGTGCTCGTGCTGACGCTCGCCTACCCGATCCAGCAGTACCTGGCGCAGCGGTCCCAGATCGCCGAGGCCGAGCGTTCGCAGGCGCGGCAGTCCGAGCGGATCGCCGCGCTCCGCGCCGACCTGGCCAAGTGGGACGACCCCGAGTACGTCCGGAGCCAGGCCAGCTCCCGGCTGCAGCTGGTGCAGCCCGGGGAGAAGCGGTACATCGTCCAGGATCCGAGCCGGGAAGGCACCGGCGGAACCCCGACCGAGCCGTCCACGTCCCCGGTCCGCGACCCGCGGTCCTGGTACGGGCGGCTCTGGGACAGCGTCGAGGCGGCCGACCAGAAGTGAGCCTTTCCCCCGCAGATCACGAGATCGTGGCGGCGCAGCTCGGACGTGTGCCGCGCGGTGCCGTCGGCGTCGCCCACCGCTGCCCGTGCGGCGCGCCGGACGTCGTCGAGACCGCACCGCGGCTGCCCGACGGCACGCCGTTCCCGACCACGTTCTACCTGACCTGCCCGCGGCTGGCCGCAGCGCTCAGCACCGCCGAGGCGAGCGGCCTGATGCGGGAGATGACCGAGCGGCTCGCCGACGACCCGGACCTGGCCGAGCAGTACCGCTCCGCGCACGAGGACTACCTGGAGCGCCGCCGGAAGCTCGGCACGGTGCCGGAGATCGACGGCGTGAGCGCGGGCGGGATGCCGACCCGCGTCAAGTGCCTGCACGCGCTCGCCGGGCACGCGCTGGCGGCGGGCGAAGGGGTCAACCAGCTCGGGGACGAGGCCCTCGAAGCGGTCGGCCACTGGTGGGAACGGAACCCTTGCGTCGTGGAGAAAGAACAATGAGGGTCGCGGCGATCGACTGCGGGACGAACTCGATCCGTCTGCTGGTGGCTGATCTTCCGTCTCAGTCGGACGCTCCGCTGGTGGACGTCGTCCGTGAGATGCGCATCGTCCGGCTCGGGCAGGGCGTGGACCGCACCGGCCGGCTCGCCGCCGAAGCGATCGAACGCACGCGGGTGGCGCTCGCCGACTACGCGGAGCAGATCCGGACGCTGGGGGCCGAACGCGTCCGAATGGTCGCCACCAGCGCCAGCCGCGACGCCTCGAACGCCGACGACTTCCGCCGGATGGTGCTCGACACGCTAGGGACCGCTCCCGAGGTGATCTCCGGTGACGAGGAGGCCCGGCTGTCGTTCGCCGGCGCCGTCCGGGGGCTGCGGGGCGCCGAGCCGCCGTACCTCGTCGTGGACATCGGCGGGGGCTCCACCGAGTTCGTGCTGGGGACGGACGGGGTGGACGCGGCTCGTTCAGTGGACATCGGTTGCGTGCGGCTCACCGAGCGGCACCTGCGCAGCGACCCGCCGACGCTCGCCGAGATCGCGGCGACCGAGAAGGACATCGTCGCGGCGGTCGGGCTCGCCCGGGAGACCGTTGCGGTCGAGAAGGCACGGACGCTCGTCGGGCTGGCCGGTTCGGTGACCACCGTGACCGCGCTCGCGCTCGGGCTGGACGCGTACGACCCGGCCGCGATCCACCACGCGCGAATCAGCCGGGCGCAGGTCGCCGAGGTCACCGAGCGGCTGCTGACCCAGACCCGCGAGCAGCGCGCCGCCTACCCGGTGATGCACCCCGGGCGGGTGGACGTGATCGGCGCGGGCGCGCTGGTGCTGCGCGTGATCATGGACGAGGTGGGTGCCGAGTCGGTCGTCGCGAGCGAGCACGACATCCTCGACGGCATCGCCTGGTCGCTCGCGTAAGCGTCTCGATGCCACGCGACGGCGGCTGACGCGAAAGCGGCCTCTCAGCGGCCCTTACAGCCCGGGTTCGCGTCGACGAGCGGGCACCGCTCAGCCGGTCCTTCTCACATCGGCGCGGAACTGTTCCTTCGGCTCGCCCTCGTCGCGGGTCCACCACCAGGAGTAGGTCAGCGACCCCGGCTGGGGTGCGGTGATCAGGATGCGTGCGGTGAGGCCACCGTCGTACGCCGTGAACACTCCGGGCCGGCTCTCGGTGAACTGGACCATGCCGGGCAGCTCCGTGCAGCACACGTGCAGTGCCTGCCGGCCGTCCTCGCTCGTGGTCAGGATCGAGTGCTCGACGTGGTGCAGGCCGCGTCGGTCCGAGGTGGCCTCGTAGTCGATGGCCACCCCGCGAGCCGAGACCACCGGCGTCACCACCAGCCGAGCCAGGAACGGCCCGGACTCGGCGCCGTCGCCGCGCCCCCGGTACAAGCCGGGTGCGGCGAGCAGGCTCGCCAACAGAGTGCTCATGCGCGCACGTTATCCGGTCCGCTCCAACCGGTGGGAACGGGGAGTCCGACCCGGCGCGTCCTCTCCGCATCGATTCAGGTGGTATGTGACGTAGCGCCGGATCGGTTCCGCACGATGCACTCCCGTGATTGGGTGATCGCCAGTCGAAGGGAGTCTGCCGTGGGTGAGAACGTAAGTTTTCCGGTTGATGGCGGTACGGCGGACGGTTATCTGGCGCGGCCGGCGGACGGCAACGGGCCGGGTGTCCTGGTCCTGCCCGCGTGGTGGGGCCTGGTTGGACAGATCAAGTCGGTCGCCGACCGGCTCGCCGGCGAAGGGTTCGTCGCGCTCGCGCCCGACCTGTACCGGGGTGCGGTGGCCACCGGCGCGGACGAGGCGCAGAGACTCGCGGCCGAGCTACCGGCCGACCGTGTTGCCGGTGACCTGGTGGGCGCCGCCCGCTACCTGGCCGCCACAGTGGAGGGCAAGGTCGGCGCCGTCGGGTTCGGCCTCGGCGGGTCGCTCGCGCTCTGGGCGGCGAGCCTGACCGACGACGTCGTCGCGGCCGGGGCGTTCTACCCGCTCGTCCCGTGGCACCCGGCCCAGCCCGACTGGAGCGCGTTCGGCGGGACCGCCGCGGTGGTGCACGCCGCCGACGAGGACTCCGCCACGACCGGGCCGGAGCTGGACGTCGCCCGCAAGGCCGTCGAAACGGTGGGCGGCGAGCTGACGATCCACGAGTACCCGGGCACGAAGCGCGGCTTCTACAACGACGACCGCACCGAGAGCTACGACCCCCACGCGAGCGCCACCGCCTGGGCACGCACCCTAGAATTATTCCGCTCTCGTTTATGAGGGCGGGCTCCACGTCACTACTACTACGCGCGCCTGGCGGCGCTTTAGCCGCAACTGCGTGAGGCGGACGCGTGCCGCGCGGCACGCGTCCGCTTAGATATTCGGGTGGGACGACCGGCCTACCTGCACTCGACCGCACGCGCTGCCGCGGATGCGGCAGACGTTCGGCGGCTCGCCGCTGGCTCCGGTGACCTGGGGGAGTTGGATGCGGGGGTCGCGCACTGTCGGGCGTGCGCGCGGCTGGTCGCGTGGCGGGAGCAGATCGCGGCAGAGAAGCGGGCTGCGTTCGCCGGCCAGACCTACTGGGGCCGCCCGGCGCCGGGATTCGGCCCGGCGGACGCCTCGATCCTGGTCCTCGGCCTGGCACCGGCCGCCCACGGAGCGAACCGCACCGGGCGGGTCTTCACCGGCGACCGCTCGGGCGACTGGCTGTACGCCGCACTCCACCGTGCGGGGCTGGCCAACCAGCCCACCAGCGTCTCGGTCGACGACGGCCTCGAACTGTACGACGTCCGGATCGCGGCCTCGGTCCGCTGCGCACCGCCGGCCAACAAGCCGACGCCTGCCGAGCGGGACACCTGCGCACCCTGGCTGGTGAGGGAGCTGGAGCTGCTCGCGCCCACGCTGAAGGTGATCGTCGCGCTCGGCGCTTTCGCCTGGACGTCGTTCTGGCCGGTCGTCGGCGCGCTCGGCGGCACCGCACCGCGCCCGCGTCCCCGGTTCGGCCACGGTGCCGCGGTGGCGGTCCCCGGCACGGACGTCACACTGCTCGGCTGTTACCACGTGAGCCAGCAGAACACCTTCACCGGAGTGCTCACCGAACCTATGCTCGATGGAATATTCGCGCAGGCCAGAGCATTGACACGGATGTGAGAAGCAGAGCCGGTTTGGACGGGTGACTGGCGGTCAAAACTGTGAACGGGAGCATCGGCCGGTACCGGTGAGGTGTCGGAACGCCCGGCGCGGGTAGCCGAAAATGTGTCGGCGGTCGCATGCGTCGACCGCGCAACGAATCGTTCCAGAGAGCCTGGTTACGCTTTTTGCGAGTCCGGACCAGAGCAGGCCCGGAGCAAGCCTGACGGCGCCACCCCGGTGCCGCCGCAAGCGCGGAAGGTAGAGAGAGGCATGAGCGCGGATCGACCGCACATCCTCGTCGTCGGTGGTGGGTACGTCGGGATGTACACGGCGTTGGAGCTGCAGCGTAAGGCGAAGAAGGCGCGTATCACCGTCGTCGACCCACAGCCGCACATGACCTACCAGCCGTTCCTCCCCGAGGCCGCGGCAGGCAACCTGGAACCCCGTCACGTGGTGGCGCCGCTGCGCAAGACGCTCCGGCACGCCCACATCATCACCGGCTACGTCGAGAGCGTCGACCACGCCCGGCGGACGGCGCACATCGTCCCCGTGGTGGGTGAGTCGTACGAGCTGACGTACGACCAGATCGTGCTCGCGCCCGGATCGGTCTCCCGGACGCTGCCCATCCCGGGCCTCAAGGAGAACGCGGTCGGCTTCAAGACCATCGGTGAGGCGATCTACCTCCGTAACCAGGTACTCGGCGAGCTGGACGCTGCGGACAGCACCGACGACCCGGAGCTGCGCAAGGCCGCGACGACGTTCGTCTTCGTCGGCGGCGGTTACGCGGGCATCGAGGCGCTGGCCGAGCTCGAGGACATGGTCCGGGACGCGGTCAAGTACTACGAGACGCTGAGCCAGTCCGACATCCGGTTCGTGCTGGTCGAGGCGAGCCAGCGGATCCTGCCCGAGGTCGGCCCGGAGATGGGCGCGTACACCGTCCAGCGGCTGCTCGACCGGGGCATCGACATCCGGCTCAACACGTTCCTGCAGTCGTGCGTCGACGGGCTGGTCAAGCTGTCCGACGGCGACGAGTTCCCGGCCCGGACGATCGTCTGGACGGCCGGCGTCAAGGCGCACCCGATGCTGGCCAACACCGACCTGCCGCTGGACGAGCGCGGCCGCGTCACCTGCCTGCCGACGCTGCAGGTCGTCGACCCCGACGGCAACGTCGTCGAGGGCGCGTGGAGCGCCGGAGACTGCGCCGCGGTGCCGGACCTGAGTTCAGACGTCCCGGGTGCGACCTGCTCGCCGAGCGCGCAGCACGCCGTCCGGCAGGCCAAGCGCCTGGGCAAGAACATCGGCATCATGATCAACGGCGGCCAGCCGGTGAACTACGAGCACAAGCACGTCGGTTCGGTGGCGAGCCTCGGCCTGTACAAGGGCGTCGCGCAGACCTACGGCATCAAGACCAAGGGTTTCGTCGCCTGGTTCATGCACCGCTCGTACCACCTGAGCCGGGTGCCCACCTTCAACCGCAAGGTCCGGGTGCTCGCCGACTGGACGCTGGCGCTGTTCCTCCGTCGTGAGGTCGTCGCGCTGGGTCAGCTGCACGACCCGCGCCGCAGCTTCGAGCTGTTCGCGACGCCGATGCCGCCGGCCAAGTCCGAGGGCAAGCCCGAGGCCAAGCAGGCGGCCACCCCGGCACCGCCGGCCGGTGGCAAAACCGGCAAGACCGGTGAGGCCGAGCCCGCGAAGCCCGCGGCCGCCGACAAGCCGGCTGAGACGACGGCCGACCAGGCGGCGACCGAGCCCACCGACAAGGCGGCGGCCGCAGCGGCCCGCTCCGCCGGATAGTTACCGATGGTTGCAGTACGTCGCCCGGCAGGTTGCCGGGCGACGTTCCATGTTCAGATCCGGGTCGGGGCGACCGATCCCACTTCTACGAAAGCCGCTACCTCGCCGGGGGTCCTCCCCGTACGGTGAGTGCGGCCGGCCCGGATGGTGTAAAGGCAGCCACGGCCGTCTTAAAAACGGCTGCCCGTGAGGGCGTGCGGGTTCGAGTCCCGCTCCGGGCACGACTCCACCGCTCGTGTGCGATTTCCGCACACGAGCGTAGTTTACCCCTTACCTAGTGCAATGTGACGTTACTCCGTCAGCCACGTCGCCGGGTCGGTACTCGCCGGGCCGGTTCGCCCGGTCACCCCGGCCCGGCGCATCTCCGCTTCCGTCGCCCGATCGGTCGGGTCGGCCGAACGCGACAGCGCGTCGCACACACCCCTGACGTCGTCGGGCAGCTTGTCCTGGCTGAGCTTGAGGCCGTGCTCCAGCGTGCGGGTGGTCACCTCGAACGCGACGACCGCCCGCCCGAGCGATTCGAGCGCCGAGCCGTCCATGCTGCTGAGCGACCAGGGCGCGGCGTAGCGGGCTTCGAACGTCGCCACGGTCCGCTCGAGCAGTTCTCGCACCTCGCTCGGCCGATCGATCCGCCGGTAGGCGCCGCGGAGGTGGACCGCGGTGTAGTTCCAGGTCGGTACGTCCTCCTCGGCGGTGTAGGTGCGGGGTGAGACGTAGGCGTCCGGGCCGGGGAAGATGACCAGCACCTCCTCGCCGTCACCGATCGTGCGCCACTGCCCGTTGCGGAGCGCGAAGTGGCTGACGACGCCGGTCGGGGTGTCCGGCGTGTTCAGGAGGAACGGCAGGTGCGTGGCCGCGAGTCCCGCCGCGCTGACGAGGATCCCGAACGGGTAGCGCGCGATGTGGGCGTAGGCCTGCTGCGGATCGGTGCCGCGGAACTCTGTCGGCTGGTACATGGGCTCGCATCTCGAATCGGTAAACAGCTCCGCCGGGGGCTGTAGTAGCGGCGCGCCGTCGTTGTAGTGTTCACGACAGTTATCGCACTCCTGACGTGAACACGCCAGATGGAGCATCATGACGAACGCGGCTGTCGTGCGGGTTTCCGGTGCCACCAAGACCTTCGGCCCACTACGGGTCCTCGATCGTGTCGACCTCGAACTGCACAGCGGGGAGGTCGTCGTACTGATCGGGCCATCCGGGTCCGGCAAGTCGACGTTCTGCCGGTGCGTGAACGGGTTGGAGCGGCTCGACGCCGGCACGGTCGAGATCAGCGGGGACCGGCTGTCCGAGAGCGGACCCGGTCTGGCGGCCGTCCGTCGCCGGGTCGGCTTCATCTTTCAGCAGTTCAACCTGTTTCCCCACCTCAGCGTGCTGGACAACGTCACGCTCGCGCCGCGGTTGGTCAACCGGGTGCCGCGCGCCGACGCCGAGGACGCGGCCCGCGGGTTGCTGGTCCGGGTGGGGCTGGCCGACAAGGCGGGCGCGCGGCCGGGCCAACTCTCCGGCGGCCAGCAGCAGCGCGTCGCCATCGCACGAGCGCTGGCGATGGAGCCCGACGTCTTACTGTTCGACGAGCCGACGTCGGCGCTCGACCCCCAGACCACCTACGAGGTGGTCGACGTGATGGAGGAGCTGGCGACCGCGGGCACCACGATGCTGGTCGTCACGCACGAGATGGGCTTTGCCCGCCGCGCCGCCGACCGCGTCGCGTTCATGGACGGTGGCCGCATCGTCGAGGTCGCGCCACCCGCCGAATTCTTCGCCGCTCCGACGTCGGAGCGTGCCCGGACCTTCCTGTCCCACGTCCTGCCCCACTGACCCGACCTCGCCGCCGCCGGAAAGGACCTCCCATGCCCCGAACCCGCCTCCGGATACTCGCCACCGCCGTCCTCCTCGCCGTCACCGCCGCGCTGACCGGCTGTTCGTCGTCCGACGACACCGCGCCTGCCGCGGCCAGAGCCGATCTCCCGGACGGCAGCCCCACGCTCGAGCGCATCGTGAAGGCGGGGGAGCTGGTCGTCGGAACGCCGGACGACATGCCCGGCTTCAACCTCCTGGATCCGATCACCGGCAAGTACACCGGCTTCGAGGCCGACCTGGCCGCCGAGCTCGCCGAACACATCCTCGGCGCGCCGAAGGTGAAGCACGTCGCGATCACCACCGACACCCGCGAGGCGCTGATCGTCAACAACACGGTCGACGCTGTGCTGTCGACCTACCAGATCACCGCGGCGCGCCTGGAGCGGATCAACTTCGCCGGCCCGGACCTGTTGCTGGGCACCGGCATCGTCGCCAGGAAGGACTTCGAAATGGCGACGGTCACCGCCCTTCCCCAGCTGGCGAAGGTCCGGGTGATCACGACGGCGGGCGCGGCGGCGGACATCCTCAAGGCCGAGGTCCCCGGCGCCGAACTGGTGGTGTTCGACTCGGCCGTGGCCTGCGTGCGGGCGCTGGAGGACGGCCGGGGTGACGTTTTTGTCAACAACGAGGCGACGGCCATCGCGGTCCTGGCAGAGCACAAGAACCTGAAGATCGTCCCGAACACACTGCCCGACGCCTCGTTCGGCATCGGCGTCTCCAAGTCCGACCCGGTCTTCACGAAGTTCGTCAACGATTTCCTCACCGCGGCGATCGCCGACGGGACCTGGAAGAAACTATGGGAGAAGAACGTCACCCCGATCACCGGTGAGCCTGCGCCGAAGCCGCCGGTCGTCGGTGACCTGGGACTCGAGTGACGAACGTGCTCACAGAGAACGCGGGATTCCTCGCTGAAGGGCTGCTGACCACCGTCGCGCTCGCGGTGGTCAGCTTCCTGGGCGCGTTGCTGCTGGGAACCGCACTGGGGATCGCGCGGGTGGGTTCCATCCACTCGCTACGGACGCTGGCCGCGCTGTACGTCGGGACGGTGCGCAACATGCCCGCACTGCTCATCCTCATCGTCATCGTTTTTGTGCTGCCCGAGTTCGGGGTCGTGCTCGACCTCGAGCTCTCGCTCACGACCGGGCTGGTGCTGTACTTCGCCACCTACGTCTGCGAGATCGTCCGGTCGGGCGTGAACACCGTCGGGCGGGGCCAGCTGGAGGCGGCCCTGTCGCTGGGTCTGAGCTACGGGCAGGCCCTCACCCGGGTGATCGTTCCGCAGACGCTGCGCGCGATGGTGCAGCCGCTCGGGACGCTCTTCATGGCGACGACGATGGCGACGTCGATCGGGTCGGTGATCGGGGTCCGGGAGCTCGCCGGTTCGGCGCGGATCCTGAACGGCCAGTACGCGGAGCCGGCCGTCCTGTTCGGCCTGGTCGCGGTGCTCTATATCGCGCTCGCGCTGCTGATCGCCCGGCTGACCAGGGTGGTCGAGAACCGGGCGCGGGTGTTGCGATGACCGACACGTTGCGCATCGACCATGGGCCTCGCCACCGGCGCCGGCTCCGCTACATCGACGCGACGGTCTGGACGCTGGTCGCGGGTGGGCTCGTGCTCGGCGCGGTCCAGCTGGCCCGAGCCGGTGAGCTGGCCGCGGCGAAGTGGGAGCCGCTCACCGATCCGGCGATTCAGAAGTTCCTCTGGGGTGGCCTGGTCGGCACCGTCACGGCCGGCGCCACCGCGATCGCGCTGGCGATCCCGGTCGGGTTGGTGCTGGCGGCGGGGCGGTTGAGCCCCCGCCGGCCGATCGCTGCGGTGGCGGGCGCCGTCACCGAGGTGTGCCGCGCGCTGCCGATCCTGTTCGTCGTCTACTTCCTGCTGATGGTGGCTCCGCTCTGGGGGCTGCGGGTCCCGCCGTTCTGGCAGATCGTCGTCGCGATCGCGTTGCACGGCGCCGGTGCGCTGGCGGAGATCTTCCGGGCGGGCATGCTGGCGCTCCCGAAGGGACAGGCGGAGGCGGCGGCGTCGCTCGGCCTGTCCCGGGTTCAGGCGCTCCGCGCGGTCATCCTCCCGCAGGTCTTCCGGGCGCTCCTCCCGGCGGTGATCAGCCAGTCGGTGGCGATGCTGAAGGAGACGTCGCTGGGGTACGTGGTCAGCTACCCGGAGCTGCTCCGGCGCGGGCAGCTGCTCGCCGACCACCTCGGCGACGGCTATCTGCAGGCGTACGCGGTAGTCGCGGCGGTCTTCATCACGCTCAACGTCGCGCTGAGCGCCCTGGCCGTCCACCTCGAGCGCCGCCTCTCGACGACCCGCGTCCGCGCGCCGGCCCCGGGTCTGGCGTCGCCGCCCGCCCCGCGGCAGGCGGACCGGGACGATCAGGAGGTCGGCGTGTCCGGCTCCCGCCGGCGAGACCTCGGATGAACCGGTGCGAGCAGCTGACGCCGCACCGCGTTGAGCCGTTCGGAGGTGGCCGCCGCGGCGTCGGAGGCCCGCTGCGCGACCGCCAGCACCAGCGCGTCGCAGATCACCAGTTCGCTGAACACCTCACCGGTCGTACCGGTCATCGACAGCGGGGCGGCGAGGACGACGTCGGGCCGCGACTCACCCTGCGCGGTGAGGCTGTCGGCCACCAGCACGCTGACCCCGCCGAGCTCGCGGACGGTGTCCAGCACCACCTCGACCTCGCGGAACGCGCGAGACGGCGAGAACAGCACGGCGGTGTCGCCGGGCTCCAACCCGATGATGTCGTCGGCGAGTGCGAACCCCATCGTCCGGGCGGAGAACGCCCGGACGCCTGCCCGGTTCAGCTTCGTCGCCAGATACAGCGCGGCCACGGCCGACACCCCGACGCCGAACGTCCAGGTGCGCGGTCCGGTCGCGATGGCGTCGGCAGCCGCGGTGAGTTCCGCCGGGTCGAGCCGCCGCTGCTGCTCGTCGACGCGCTCGCGTACCTCGGTGAACACGGTGTCGAGAACGCGGGCACCGCTGCCGTCCTGGCCCTGCAGGCGGTGCGTGACCCGTTCGCCGGGCGAGACGACGTTGAGCAGCGACTCACCGATGCCGTGCTTGAGCTCGGGCAGCCCGGCGAACCCGAGCGAGCGGGCGGTTCGGATCACCGTGGCGTCGCTGGTCCCGGTCGCCTCCGCCAGTTGGGCGGCGCTCATGAAGACCACACGTTCGGGCTGCCGCACGAGGTACTCGGCGACCTGACGCTCGGCCGGGCTGAGCGTCCCGAACTTCTCCCGCACCAGGTCGTTGAGCCAGGCGCCGCCGTGGCCGCTGCCCGCGACGCCCGCGGACCTGTCGCGAGTAGGCATGGCTTCAGCCTGCCACACCCGCCCGGCCGCCCGGAGCGACGGCGGCCCGCACCGATCGCAGCCGTCCCACCCAACTCTCGGAGGCATCCGATGACATCGTTCGAGCCCGTCCGCCCGCGCGATCCGCAGGCGTTCTACGAGGTGGGCACCACGCCGTTCTTCGCCTGCGCGGCGGATCCTCGCTTCAGTTACACGCTCTACCTCCCCGAGCGAGACCCGGGCGAGCGCTTACCCCTGCTGGTGATCGCCCACGACACGCTGCGCACCCCGGAGCGGTACCGGGACGTGTTCGCGGAGTGGGCGAACACCCGCCGGGTCGCCGTGCTCGCGCCGCTCTTCCCGGCCGGGCACGGCTTGGCCTGGGATCTGCACGCCTACAAGCTCGTCGACGCGTTCGGCGTCCGCTACGACCAGGTGCTGCTCGCCATGATCGCGGAGAGCGCCGACCGGTTCGGCTTCGACGGCAGCCGCTTCTTCCTGTTCGGCTTCTCCGGCGGGGCGCAGTTCACCGAACGCTTCCTGCTCCTGCACCCCGACCGGCTGCGTGCCTGCTCGATCGCGGCGCCCGGTGCGATCACCCTGCTCGACCCCGAGAGTGCCTGGTGGGTCGGCGTGCAAGACGTCGAGGAGCGGTTCGGCCGCCCGCTCGACGTCGACGCGATGCGCCGCGTCGCCGTCCAGACGATCGTCGGACTGGACGACGTCGAGACCTGGGAGCTGGAGGGCGACGCGTTCGTCGACCACCCACTGTGGATGCCGGGCGCGGCACGCGCCGGCCGGACCCGGCTGGACCGCGCCCGCACCCTGTCCGCGATGCTGCGCGAGGCGGGCGTGCCGACCGAGCACGTCGAAGTGCCCGGCGTCGCTCACCTGCCGCACGGCCTGTTCCCCGAGATCATGGCGTTTCTGGACCGGCAGCTCGCCGCCCGGCCGGGGAGCGTGGCATGACGCGCCCGGAACCGCTGTTCGTCGAGATCGACGCGCCGACGCCGCGGGAGCGCGGGCGGCAGCACGGCGAGCAGGCGGCCGCCGCCGTCGTGCGGTCGCGGGACCGCTACGCCGAGTACTTCGGCACCCGGCTCGGGTTGCCGTGGGCGCGCGTCCAGGAACTGGCGGAACTGTGGATCCCTCCGACCCGCGACCTGGCGCCCGACCTGCTGGAGGAAATGGACGGCATCGCGGAGAGCACCGGTCTGACCCTGCCCGAGGTGGTCGCGCTCAACGGCCGCGGCGAGATCGTCTACGACGCCACGTTCGCGACGATGGACGCCGAGCCGGACAACGACGGCTGCACGAGCTTCAGCCTGGCGGCCACGGCGACCGGTGACCAGCGCGTCTACGCGGGCCAGAACTGGGACTGGTACTCCTCGGTCGAGGACACGATCGCGATCGTCCGGATCGTCCAGGAGGGCAAACCGACGATCGTCATGCAGACCGAGGCCGGACAGATCGGCCGTCAGGGCGCCAACTCGGCCGGTCTGGCGCTCAACGCCAACGGTCTCGGCGGACGCTTCGGCGCCACCGTCGGCGTCCTCCAGACCGTCATCCGGCGGCTGGTCCTGGAGACCTCCCGGATCTACGACGCGATCCGCATCCCGTTCGCGCTGCGCCAGCACATCGCCGCGAACCTGCTGCTCACCTACCGGAACGGGTTCTCCATCAACCTGGAGACCACGCCGCAGGGGCACCGGTGGCGGTTCGCCCAGGACGGGCTGATCACCCACGCGAACCACTACCAGCTGGAGGTGCCGCCGGCCATCGCCGAGGACTACCGGCCGTTCACCGCCGACTCGATCTACCGGGATCACCTGCTCGAGCGGTCGTTGCGCGATCCGGAGGTCCGCGCGCCGGGCGGTGACACGCTCGCCGGCATCAAGCACGCGCTCAGCGATCCGTTCGGCGCCCCGTACGGCGTGGCGAGCATCGGGCAGCCGCGCAGCAGCGGCGGTGCCTACGCCAGGACGGTGGCCTCCTCGATCGTCGACCTGACGACCGGGGAGTACCACTTCGTGCTCGGCGTCCCGGAGCCGGACTCCTATCGGCTGCTGCCCTGGAACCTGTACGACGGGCCGACGTTCGACGGCGTCAACGGCGACCGCAGCGAGGTCTGCGCCGCGGTCGGAGGCGCACGGTGACCGACGACGTCCACTACTGGAGCGCCCGACGTGTCCGGGCCGCGTTCGCCGCGGGCGAGCTGACCCCGCCCGCCTACCTCGACGCCCTCTACGACCGGGTCGACGCGGTGGGCGGACGGGTCAACGCGGTCACCGAGCTGCTCGCGGACACGGCCCGGGCCGCGGCGGCGGAGTCGGCCGAGCGCTGGCGTTCCGGCGACGTCCGGCCGTTGGAGGGCCTGCCGGTGGCGATCAAGGAGGAGCACCCGATCGCCGGCCGATCGCTCAGCTTGGGTTCGGTCGCGATGCCCGAGCAGTTCCCCGACCGGTCCCACCCCCTCGTCGAGCGCATCGTCGCCGCGGGCGGTATCCCGCACCTCCGGACCACCACGCCGGAGTTCTGTGCGGCCGTCTACACGCACTCGCAGCGCTGGGGCGTGACGGTCTCTCCGTGGAACCGCCGCTACACGTCCGGCGGGTCGTCGGGAGGCTCCGGCGCCGCGCTCGCGGCCGGGATGGCTCCGCTGGCCACCGGGTCGGACATCGGCGGCTCGCTGCGGATCCCCGGCGCGTTCTGCGGCGTCGTCGGCTACAAGCCGCCCTACGGTGCGGTACCGGCGCTCGCGCCGGCGAGCCTCGACGCCTACTGCCACGACGGCGTGATGGCGCGGTCCCCGCAGGACGCGCTGCTCCTGCACCGGGTCGTGGCCGGTGCCCATCCGGACGACCACGTGTCGCTGACCGTTCCCCCGACCGACGTTCCGCCGCGGGATCGCCGCCGGGTCGCGGTCAGCGCCACGCTCGGACGCAACCGGGTCGCGCCGGACGTCCGGACCGCGGTGGACGCCGCCGCCGAGACCCTCTCCGGCCTCGGGTACCAGATCGTCGACGCCGGCATCGACTGGGACCTGGCCGAGTTGGCCCGGATCGCGATCGGGCACCTCGGCCTGATGATGACGCCGATGATGCGGGCCGCGCTCGGCGATCGGTACGCCGACGCCGACCGCTACTCGCGCTACCTGGTCGAGCAGGCCGAGGAGGCGCTCGCCGAGTACGGCCCGCTCGGTGTGACGACGGCCGAAGCGAGCGTCCAGGCCGACCTGGCGGCGCTCTTCGGGGAGGTCGACGCGCTGGTGTGCCCGACTGCGCTGGTGGCGGGTCTGGAGGCGGGCAACGACTACCTGCCCGGCGACGTCACGCTCGACGGTGTGCCGGTCGGCGTCCGGCACTCGGTGGAACTCGTGGCCACGTTCCCGTTCAACATGGCGAGCCGCTGTCCGGTGCTCGCCGTGCCGTCGACGGTCACGTCGCTGGGCATACCGGGGTCGGTGCAGGTGGTCGCCGCGCCGTACGCCGAGTCGATGGCGTTCGCGGTCGCCGAGGACGTCCACGCTGCCGCGCGATGGTACGAGGCGCCCGAGCTACGGCCGACGCTGGAATAGTGGAGCCCTGCAACTGGTTTACCCGCGGGTAAGGCGGTTCCGACGGTCGGTGATCGCTGGTTCCTGCGATACGGATGGGAAACCTGGCAAACAGCTGAGAAGGGGGCCCGCATCGGCTGCGGGCACATTCAGCCGGGTGTGCCATCGCGCTACGATTGAGCCCCGACCAGCAGGTCGGAAGGCCGATGACGTTGGCCGCCCAGGCCGAGGAGGCGTCGTGAAGAGCAGCAACCCCGTGCTGAGCAGGCTGGCTGACCGGTCAGCGCAGCACGCGACCTTCCAACGAGTACCGGCTGAGCAGCAGCAGTACGGCGCCTATGGACCGCAGTACGGCCACGCTCAATCGCCGCAGCAGGGGGCGCCGTACGCGCCTCCGGTCACCCAGCGGATGACCGTCGACGACGTCGTGGTTCGCACTGTTGCGATGCTCGCGGTCGTCGGTGTGTTCGGCGCGATCGGATGGTTCGTTCTCCCGGACAGCATCTCGGTCGGCGTCGCGATCGCCGCCGCGATGGTCGGGCTCGTGCTGGGTCTGATCATTTCGTTCGCCGGCATCACGAACCCGGCGCTCATCCTCACCTACGCTGCCGCCGAGGGCCTGTTCCTCGGTGTGATCAGCCAGTCGTTCGAGGAGTTCTACCCGGGCATCGTCATTCAGGCGGTGGTCGGCACGTTCGCGGTGTTCTTCGGAATGGCCGCGCTTTACAAGTTCAAGGTCATCCGGGTCACCCCGACGTTCGCCAAGTGGGTCATCGGCGCCCTGATCGGCGTCGTCGTGCTCATGCTGGCGAACTTCCTGTTCAGCCTCTTCATCGACGGGGGCCTGGGGCTCCGCGATGGTGGTCCGCTCGCGATCGGCTTCAGCCTGGTCTGCATCGGCATCGCGGCGCTGACGTTCGCGCTGGACTTCAAGCAGATCGAGGAACTGTCGAACGCCGGCGCGGACAAGAAGTACGCCTGGCTGTCGGCCTTCGGCATCGTCGTCGGACTGGTCTGGCTGTACCTGGAGATCCTTCGTCTGCTCTCGTACTTCCGGGAGTGACCCCAGCCCCGGACGACCGCTTCCGCCGCTCGGTGGAACGGTTGACCACACTGCTGACGTACTGGACGCCGCCGCGGTTCTCCGCGGCGGCGTCGCCGTTGATAGGGGAGGCTGTGACCGCGCTGTGCTCCACTTCAGCAGCGGGTGTGGACGGTGTGGAACCGGGCAGTTCGGTCGCCGACCAGCTCCACGTGGTGGCTCAGGTCCTGGCTGACCTCGGGGCCGACGCCGAGGGCAGGCCCCGCCGGCCGCTGCCTCCGCTGACGGAGCCCGCCGTGCTCGCCGACCAGTTCACGGTGCTCGGTCACGACCTGCTCGCGGCCGGCGTCGTGGCCGAGGCGCTGGACCGCCTGACCGATCGGCTCGACGCCCTACGGGCGGCCCTGTGAAGGCCCCCGCCGACACCCCGGCCGACGCCCCGGGCCGGGGCCGCGCGGGCGGCCGATTATTACGACTCGCGCTCGCACTCGTGGCCGCGCTGGCGGCGATCGTCGCGCCCGCCGTGCCCGCCACCGCCGCGCCCGGCCGCACGTTCTACCTCAGCCCGCTCGGCAACGACGCCGCCGACGGCCGCTCCGAGGCCACCGCCTGGAAGACGCTCGCGCGCGCGAACCAGGAGCGCTTCCTCCCCGGCGACCAGGTGCTGCTCCAGGGCGGCGCGCAGTTCGACGGCCAGCTGCTGCTCGTGCAGGACGACGCGGGTACGAAGGACGCTCCGGTCACCATCGCCGGCTACGGCACCGGCCGTCCGACGATCAAGGCCACCGGCCTGGAAGCGATCAAGGTCTACAACGCGGGCGGCATCACGATCCGCGGCCTGACGATCGTCGGGGACGCCGGCACGTACGACTCCTGGAGCGGCGTGCTCTTCTACGCCGACGACAAGGTGCCGACCCGCCCCTCCGGGATCACGATCACCGACGTCGACGTCAGCGGGTTCCAGATCGGCATCGCGATGGCCGGTGGCGCCCCCGGGGCGTGGCTTCCAGGACGTCACGATCAGCGACTCCGCCGCGCACGGCAACCGGGACGACGGCGTCCTGTTCTACGGCACCACGTTCGACCCGGCGAACCCCTCCTACGCGCACGCGAACGTGCGGGTGAGTGGCGTCACCGCGTACGACAACGCGGGCAACCCGCAGAACACGACCTCGCACAGCGGCAGCGGGATCGTGCTCGGGTCGGTGCAGAACGGCGTCATCGAGCAGTCGTCCGCGTATAACAACGGGGCGTCGTGCGCCTCGACGAGCGAGGGCCCGGTCGGTATCTGGACCTACGACTCGACCGGCGTCACCATCCAGCGCAACGTCTCGTACCGCAACCGCACCGGCACCACCGCCGACGGCGGCGGCTTCGACCTCGACCAGAACGTCTCGAACTCGTTCCTGCAGTACAACCTGTCGTACGAGAACGACGGGCCGGGCCTGCTGATCTTCACGGCCCAGGAGAACGGGGCCCAGCGCGGCAACACCGTGCGGTTCAACGTCAGCGTCAACGACGCGGTGGGCAACGGGTGGTACGGCGGCCTCACGGTCGCGGGCCGGATCGCCGACACCGCGATCTACCACAACACGATCGTCACCAGGGCGAACGGATCGCACCAGCCCGCCGTGGTGAAGCTCATGGACGGGCTGACCGGGGTCACGCTGCAGAACAACATCCTGCTCTCGCAGCGCGGCGGGGCGGCGATCAGCGCACCCGACCTGAGCACCGACGAGGTGCAGCTCCAGGGCAACGCCTACTGGCGCGAGGGCGGTGGGTCCGCGTTCGAGTGGGGTGACGGTCCCTACGGGTCGCTCGACGACTGGCGCGCGGCCACCGACCAGGAGCGCGCCGGCGGTGAGAACACCGGCATCTACGCGGATCCGCGGCTGCAGGACGCGTCCGCGTCGCCGGCCGTCACCGACCCGGGGCGCGTCACCAGCGTGACGCAGTTCGCGCTGGCCGCCGACTCACCGGCCGGGGGAGCGGGCGTCGACGTGGACACCGGCGCCGACACCGTCGACTACTTCGGCGCCACGCTCGGCGGCGACCGTCCGGTGAGCATCGGCGCCGCGCAGCCGGCCACGGTGGCGCCGCGGACGGGCGGCCAGGACGACAGCCCGGTCACGGGTAACCGGTGGCTGCTGGTCGTCGCGCTGGTGTTGCTGGCGCTGGTCGGTGGTGGTGCGGTCGTGGCCGTGGTGCGTCAGGTTCGGCGTCGTTCGTCGCCGCCCCCGCCCCGGGCCCAGCCGCAGGAGACGATCAAGGTCCCGTCCTCCCGCGTCGAATGAGAACGGGCGGGTCGGCGTGAGCCGACCCGCCCGGATCTTTCGACGCTCAGGCCCGCGGACGTCCCAGCGCGCGTACTTCCCAGCCCGCCGCCCGCCAGGCCGCCAGGTCGAGCGCGTTCCGCGCATCCACGAGCGCCCGCCCGTGCACGACCTCGGCGAGCTTCACCGGGTCAAGGTCGCGGTACTCGCTCCACTCGGTCAGGTGCACGACCACGTGCGCCCCTTCGCACGCCTTCTGCGCGCCCGGCGAGTAGTCCAGGTCGGGGTGCACGGCTCGCGCGTTGTCGATGCCCTGCGGGTCGTGCACGGTCACCCGCGCGCCCTCCGCCCGGATCGCGTTCGCCACCGCCAGCGCAGGTGAGTCCCGGATGTCGTCGCTGTCGGGCTTGAACGTGGCGCCGAGGACCGCCACCGAACGCCCCGCGAACGACCCTCCGACCAGCTCGCGCGCGAGCGAGACGGCCCGGTCGCGCCGGCGCAGGTTGATCGCGTCGACCTCGTGCAGGAACCGCACGGATTCCTCGAGCCCCAGCTCCGCGGCCCGGTGCCGGAACGCGCGGATGTCCTTCGGCAGGCACCCGCCCCCGAACCCGACGCCTGCCCGCAGGAACTTGTCGCCGATCCGGACGTCGTACCCGATCGCGGCCGCCAGCGTCGTCACGTCGGCGCCGGTGGCCTCGCAGATCTCCGCCATCGCGTTGATGAACGAGATCTTGGTGGCCAGGAACGAGTTCGCGGCGACCTTGACCAGCTCCGCGGTGGCCGGATCGGTGCTGACCCACGGCGTCCCCGCGGCCAGCATCGGCGCGTACACGTCCCGCAGCACCTGCTCGGCGGAGGGCGACGTCACGCCGACGACCAGCCGGTCGGGCCGCAGCGTGTCCTCGACCGCGAAACCCTCGCGCAGGAACTCCGGGTTCCAGGCCAGCTCGGCGTCGATGCGCTCGGCCAGCCGGGAAGCGGTGCCCACCGGCACCGTGGACTTCCCGACGACCAGCGCTCCGGGACGGAGGTGCGGCGCGAGGCCGTCGACCACGGCGTCCACATAACGCAGGTCGGCGGCGTGGGACCCGGGCTGCTGCGGGGTGCCGACGCAGACGAAGTGGACGTCGCCGAAGGCGGCGGCCTCGGCCAGCGACGTCGTGAACCGCAGCCTGCCGTTCTCCAGGTTGCGCTTGAGCACCTCGGGGAAGCCCGGCTCGAAGAACGGCGCCCGGCCCTCGGCGAGCGCGGCGATCTTCGCCTCGTCGACGTCGACGCCGAGCACCTCGTGCCCGATCTCCGCCATGCAGGCCGCGTGGACGGCACCCAGGTAACCGGTGCCGATGACCGTCAGTGAACTCTTTTCAACCTCACGTATTTCCGCAGGCTGAGCATCGTCCGCAGGGGTCGGTCGAAAAGAATTCAGTCGCACTACACCCTCCCCGGGCTCGTGGTCAGCTCGGACGCGTATCCGAACGGGTTGCGTCGCTGGAACGCCCAGGCGTCCCGCACCATCGCGTGCAGGTCGCGGGTCGTGCGCCAGCCCCAGGCGGCGGCGACCTTGCCGGGGTCGGCGATGAGCTTCGGTACGTCCCCCGCGCGTCGACCGACGATGCGGGCCGGGATCGTGACGTCGCAGGCGTCCTCGAAGGCCTGGACGAGCCCGAGCACGGACGTACCGACGCCGGTGCCCAGGTTGAAGATCTCGAAGCCGGCTCCGAGGTGCTCCAGCGCGACCCGGTGACCGTCGGCGACGTCCATGACGTGGATGTAGTCGCGGACGCACGTGCCGTCGTCGGTCGCGTAGTCGTCGCCGAAGACCTGCAGCTCGGGGCGGCGCCCGACCGCGACCTGCATCATGTACGGCATCACGTTGTTCGGGACGCCGGTCGGGTCCTCGCCGAGCAGGCCGGAGGAGTGGGCGCCCACCGGATTGAAGTACCGGAGCGCGACGGCGGTCAGCTCGGGGTAGCGCAGGCAGGCGTCCGCGATGATGTTCTCGCAGAACCACTTCGAGCGGGCGTACGGGTTGGTCGGCGCAGCCGGCTCGGCTTCGCCGAGCGGCACGGTCTCGGTCTGCCCGTAGATCGAGCACGACGACGAAAAAACCAACTTGTGGACGCCGTGAGCGAGCATCGTCCGCAGCAACGAGGTCGTCGCGCTGACGTTGATGTCGTAGTACTCCAGCGGGATGTCGACGGACTCGCCGACGGCTTTCTTCGCCGCGAAGTGAATCACCGCGTCGATCGGGTGCTGGGTGAACACCCACTTCAGCAGCCCGGCGTCACGCAGATCGCCCTCGTAGAAGGCGCTGATCGGCCGGCCGGCCGCCGCGGCGATCCGATCCAGAGCCAGGGCGGAGCTGTTGGAGAAGTCGTCGACGACGACCACCTCGTAGTCGTGCTCTAGCAGCTCGGCGCAGGTGTGGCTACCGATGAAACCGGCGCCACCGGTCACCAGCACGGTTTGGGACATGGATGTTTCCTTCAGAACGGGAGAAGCTCGCGGAGCTGGAGCACGTCGTCGAGCTGGAACAGCGTGCGGAGGAACTCGAATGGGTAGTTGGCGACGGCGAGCGCGAACGGGACCGCGACCAGGAGCGCGACGAAGAATGGGAGCCTGACGGTCTTTCCGAACGCCTGGAAGAACCCGACGCGAGCGTTCCGCGCCGCCTCCCGGGCGTGCAGCAGCGGCACGGCCAAGCCGACGATCGTGTAGGCGTTCGCCGCGACCAGCGACAGCAGGAGGTAGCCGCCCGACCGGGTGTGCAGGACGAACTCACCGACCAGCGCGGCGCCGGAGAGGAGGAGGCTGATCGCGAAGTACGGGTAGAGCAGGCTGGTCGGCAGCTTCTCGAAGCCGTCGCTGCCCTTCGGCGTGACGCGGAAGTTGATCGGGCGCGGACGGATCCGCTGGACGATCGCCGCCAGGACACCCCGCAGGTTGAGTGGCCAGCGGGTGAGCATGTACAGCCAGTCTTCCCACGCGATGATCGGCGCGTCGTTCGGACGGCGGACACCGCCCCCGCGCAGCAGCAGCCCGACGCCGAGCAGCCAGATGTTCACCGCGCCCCAGCGGACGAGGAACTCCAGGTACGGCACGTCCACCCACTGCAGTCCGGTGAGCACGGCGATCGGGGCGAGGAACAGCCCGGACGCGGTGGTCAGCGTGAGCAGCGGGTAGTACAGCAGCGCGTGCAGGAACCGCAGCCGCAGCGACCACGGCATCCGGCGCAGGTGCCGGGTCATGCTCAGCGCGACCGTCGTCAGGCTCCGCGACCACTGGAATTCCTGGGTGAGCATCGCGGCGAACGTGGGCGGCCCTTCGCCGTGGGCCTCGGCGTCCAGGGCGAACGCGCCTTGCCAGCC